>JAITKC010000373.1 GCA_031278665.1 Bifidobacteriaceae bacterium
TGCCTCAACTGCGAACAGGGTCCCACCCCCGAGCCCTGCGGCGAATGCGCCAGTTGCCGCGAACTCGGCCGCGGCGGCGGCGGCTCGCTCGACGTGGTCGAAATCGACGCGGCCTCGCACGGCGGCGTGGACGACACCCGCGACCTGCGGGAAAAGGCGGTTTTCGCGCCCGCCCGCGACCGCTACAAGGTCTTCGTGCTGGACGAGGCGCACATGGTTTCACGCGAGGGATTCAACGCCTTGTTGAAGATCGTCGAGGAGCCGCCGCCGCATGTGAAGTTCAATTTCGCGACCACCGAGCCGAATAAGGTCTTGCCGACTATCCGCTCGCGGTCGCATCATTATCCGTTCCGCCTGGTCCCGCCCGGTTTGATGACCTCGTATATGGACAAGCTCAGCCAATCCGAAGGGGTCGAGGTGGCGCCAGGCGTGATGCAGATGGTGGTGCGGGCCGGCGGCGGGTCGGTCCGCGACACCGAATCGGTGCTCGACCAGCTAATCGGCGGGTCGGTCGACGGCCGCGTCAGCTATGAGCGGGCGTCCAGCCTGCTCGGGTTCACACCCGACGAGTTGATCGGCCAGATGGTTTCGGCTCTGGACCGGGCCGATGGCGCCTCCATGTTCGCGGTGATCGAGTCGGTGGTGGAGTCCGGCCTGGAGCCGCACCGTTTCGCCGAAGACCTGTTGGAGCGGCTGCGCGACCTTATCGTGTTGGCGGCGGCGGGCCCTTCGGCCCGCCAGGCGCTGCGCGGCCTGCCCGAGGACCAGGTGGCCGGGCTGGCCGAACAGGCCGCCCGGTTCGGCTTCGCCCGTTTGACGCGAGCCGCGGATTCGGTTTCGGCCGGACTGGCCGCAATGGCCGGGGCGACTTCGCCGCGATTGCATCTGGAATTGCTGGCGGCCCGCGCGCTGCAGGCCGCCCGCGCTCCGCAAGCGCGCATTTCAGCGCCCGATGCCGCGCCCGCCGCCGCCCGCGCCGGCTCGCCTTCCAGCCC
The DNA here is from genome assembly GCA_031278665.1 of Bifidobacteriaceae bacterium. GTDB lineage: Bacteria > Actinomycetota > Actinomycetes > Actinomycetales > WQXJ01 > JAIRTF01. Next base: position 996 of record JAITKC010000373.1, read on the forward strand.
GCCCGCGCCACCGCCGACGCCGTCTGGGCCTGGGGACCCGCGGGTTCATCCGGCGCCCGGCCGCGGCGCGGCCGCCGCCTGGTCCATTCCCGGAGTCACCACCGGGGCGGCGTCCGCGCCGGCCGGACAAGGCGGTGTCGGCGGCGAAGCTCCCAGCCGTCCCGAAGTTGGCGGCTCGGGGGCGGGCCCGGCGGCGGCGCGCCAGTTCGTCGATTGGGACGAGCCCGAGGGTTTGGCGCTGCCCAGCCGTTACCGCGCCCCCGACCGGAGCGAGCCGGGCCCCGGCTCCGGGAAACCGCGGGCTTACCCGTCGCCTTCCCGAACCGATGGTCCACGCCAACCATCCGGTCCCGCCGGCGGGGCCGGCCCGCGCCCAGCCAGTTCGCAACCTCCCGGCGCGGCCATGCCCACAAGCCCTCGGCCGGACCTAGCGGCTCCGGCCGCCGCCCAACCCCGGCGAGAGTCAGCCGCCGGCCAGCCGAGGCGCCCGGCGCCGGCTAGCCCGGACGCGGCCCCCGGCGCCGGCGAGCCGTGGGAGCAACTCCTCGAACAAGTCAGGCGCCGTTCCGCCACGGCCTTCGGACTGCTCAGCCACAGCGCGCAACTAGCCGGTGTCGAACCCGGACAGGTCACTTTGGCTTTCGCCACGCCCGACCTGGCGGCCACGTTCAGCCGCCGCTTCGCGGCGCTCGTGGAACAGGCCGGCGCCGCGGTGTTCGGACAACCGGTCAAGGTGACGGCCATCGTCGGCGGGCAACCGGCCGGCGGCCCGCCGGCCGACGCGGGCGGCCCGGGCCCAGCCGACGCCCGGCGCCCCGCCGCTCCGCCGCCCGCCCAAGCCGCCGCGCCGCCGCCGCCTGTCCAAGCCCCCGCCGCGCCGCCGCCCGCCCAAGCCCCCGCCGCGCCGCCGCGCGTCCAGGCCGCCGCTCCGCCGCCGCCCGCCCAAGCCGCCGCTCCGCCAGAGCCGCCCCGACCGGCCCCCGCCGGCCCCGGCGCCGCCGGGCGGCGAACCCGGCCGGACGCGCCCGACTTCGACGACGACATCGAGGACGAGGCTTCGCCGAACGACGGCGACGCCGGAGTGCGCGGTCTGACCGGCGTGCCGCTGGTCATTGAAATGCTTGGCGGAGAGATCGTCGACGAGGTCGACTAGGCCTGACCCGCCGTCTTCTGGCCGGCCAAGAATCCGGTCTGGCGCCACCCGGGCGTTCGAACACCTTTCGACAGTTTCGCGGTTTCGCTCGGAATCTTCCCGGATCGGCCCGAGAACGCGAAACTCGCGGCCAGCGCGGAGGTTTCGGCCCTCCGGTCGGCTAGGGTGGCCTGGTGTTCAGCGGCGCTCTCCAGGACTTAGTCGACGAATTGGCGTCGCTGCCCGGAGTTGGGCCGAAGGGCGCCAGCCGAATCGCCTTCCACGTCCTCAACGCGCCGGCCGAGGACGTCCAGCGGTTAATCGACGCTTTGGGGGCGGTCAAACAGAAAGTCCATTTCTGCGAGCGCTGTTTCAATATCGCCGAACAGGCCCGTTGCGCGGTCTGCCAGGACCCGCGCCGCGACCAGGGCCTGATTTGCGTGGTCGAAGAGCCAAAAGACGTTCTGGCGATCGAGCGGACACGCGAGTACCGCGGCCTTTATCACGTGCTCGGGGGAGCGATCAGCCCGATCCGCGGGATCGGGCCAGACGACTTGCGCATTCGCGAACTGCTGGCGCGACTGGGCGCCGAGCCGGTGACCGAGGTGATCCTCGCCACAGACCCGAATATTGAGGGCGAGGCGACGGCAACCTATTTGGCGCGGGCTCTGCGCAGCCTCGATGTGCCCGTCACGCGCCTGGCCTCCGGCTTGCCAGTCGGCGGCGACCTCGAATACGCCGACGAGGTCACGCTCTCGCGCGCCCTCGAAGGCCGCCGGACCGTTTGACGCGACAAATCCAACAGCCCCGCATCTGCGCAGCTCAGCAGATTGTTTCCAGTACCGCGCCGGATTTGCCGCCCCGACCCGGACTGGCAGGATTGGCCCATGCGAGTTGAACTGACCCTGGGAGATATCACCCGCCAGGCCGTCGACGCGATCGTCAACGCCGCGAACTCCTCGCTCCTCGGCGGAGGAGGCGTCGACGGCGCGATTCACCGCGCGGCCGGCCCGGCCCTGCTGGCGGAATGCCAAGAGGTGCGCCGCGCCAAGTGGCCGGATGGCCTGCCGGTCGGTCTGGCGGTGGCGACCGGCGCGGGCGGATTGCCCTGTCGGTGGGTGATCCACACAGTCGGCCCAAACCGCCACGCCGGCCAAACCGACCCCGCCTTGCTGCGGAGTTGTTTCACCCAGTCGCTGCGCGTGGCCGACCAACTGGACGCCCGATCAGTCGCTTTCCCGGCCGTCAGCGCCGGAGTCTACGGCTGGGCGGCGCAGGACGTGGCCCAGGCGGCCGCCGCCGCGCTGGCGACCGCCCAGACCGATGTCGAATTGGTGCGATTCGTCCTCTTCGGCCCAAGGACCATGGACGCTTTCGGCAAAGTTTTCGAGAGCTGAGCCCGCCTGTCGGTCGGTCGAAGAAACTGGCGCCACGAGTTATCCACAGATTGCCTCAGGCGCCCTTGCGCGGCCCGCCGAAATACAACAGTCTGGTACCCGGATTCGCCGAAGAACACCTGGGAGGGGACATGGATGACCACGCCGCGGTTTCGGAGGAGATTGTGCCCGGACCGGTTCGCCTGGCCGAAGTCGAATCCCGCGCCCGTTTCATCGCCGCGACCGCTTTGGGCGCCGTCAACGGCTATCCGCCGTCGGCCCGATTCACCCCCTATCTCACCCCGAAGCTGTTCAAGCACCTGGTGTCGCGAGCCAAGTCGCACAGGCTGCGCGCCGGTCGGCCGAATTATCGCGGCCGCACTTATCTGTGCCGGATAAACCGGCAGGTGATCGAGGCCACCGTGATCGCCAGCGACGGCGCGACCACGCGGGCCGTCGCCATGCGCCTGGAACAAAGCAACGGCGTCTGGCGGGCCAGCGAATTGCTCGTCATCTGACCCCGGCGCCCCGGCCGCTGGGCGGACCGGTTGGCCGGCGCCGGGCGCCGGGCGGCCAAGGGATGACAGACTTGGGTGCGTGACTACCTCAAGCGCCGACGCCCCCCTCGAACTGGACGGCTGGGAATATGTGACCTCCGGCAAAGTCCGCGACCTCTACGAGCCCTCCGTCGAATCGCCTTTCAGCGACCAAATCCTGGTTGTGACCACCGACAAGATCAGCGCCTTCGATCACGTGCTGCCGACTCCGATCCCAGACAAGGGAAAGATCCTGACCGCCCTGACCGTCTGGTGGTTTGACCAATTGGCCGACATACTGCCAAACCATCTGGTCTCATTGGACGTGCCGGCGCCGGTCGAAGGCCGCGCCATGATCTGCCAGCGGCTGAGCATGTATCCGGTCGAGTGCGTCGCCCGCGGCTACCTGACCGGCTCGGGCCTGGCCGAATACCAGCGCACCGGCCAGGTCACCGGCATCACATTGCCCGCCGGACTGGCCGACGGCGACCGCTTGCCGTACCCCATCTTCACGCCCGCGACCAAGGCCGCCCAGGGCGAACATGACGAAAACATCCCGTTCTCCCAGGTCGCCGACCAACTCGGCCTGGACACCGCCGAACGCCTGCGCCAGGCCACGCTGAAGCTCTACGCCCGGGCCGAGGAAATCGCCCGCGAACGCGGGCTGATCTTGGCCGACACCAAGTTCGAGTTCGGCGTCGAGGCCGCGAACGGCCGTCTGACCTTGGGCGACGAAGTCCTGACCCCGGATTCTTCGCGTTATTGGGACGCCCGCGCCTGGGCGCCGGGCGGCCCGCAGCCGTCCTTCGACAAACAGTTCCTGCGCGATTGGCTGACCGCCGAATCGGGCTGGGACCGGCGCTCGAAGCCCCCGGCGCTACCCGACGGCATCGTGCAAAAGACCCGTCAACGCTACGTCGAAGCCTACGAACGGCTGACCGGCAAAGCCTTCTTCGCCTGACCGCGTGGCGCCGCGCCGCCCGGCCGGGCGGGCCCACTAGGCTGGTCGTGGCATTCCCGCAGCGACCTTTGAGAAGGGAACCAGGGCACGAGTGATTGTGGACGTCAGGCCCAAGCCGGCGTTGTTAGCCCCCCCGGGCAAGGCCGTGGCCGGCGCCCTGAAACGGCTCGGTTTCGCCCAGTTCCAGGCCGTCCGCCAGGGCAAACGCTTCGAGTTGGAGGCCGCCGGGCCGCCCACGCCGGAAATCGAGGCGGCCGCCCGCGAGGCCGCGGCGACGGTTTTGTCGAATCCGATTATCGAAGACGTGGTCTCGGTTCGCTTCGACCAAGCCGACGATGCCGCCGGACGGGACCCGGCATGACCTTGCGGATCGGCGTGGTCACCTTTCCCGGCACGCTCGACGACCGCGACGCCCTTAGGGCGGCCAGACTGGCCGGCGCCGAAGGCGTGGCGTTGTGGCACGCCGAGGCGTCGCTGCGGCAGGTCGACGCGGTGATTTTGCCGGGCGGTTTCTCCTACGGCGACTATCTGCGGGTCGGCGCGATCGCCCGTTTCGCCCCGGTCGTGGAGTCGATTATCGACGCCGCCGGCCAGGGGATGCCGGTGCTGGGAATCTGCAACGGCTTCCAGGTTTTGACCGAGTCGCGGCTGCTGCCCGGCTCGATGGTCAAGAACAACCACCTCACGTTCATCTGCCGCGAACAGCGGCTGCGGGTCGAAAACAACTCGACCGCCTGGACCAACCAGTTCGACTCCGGCCAGGAGATCGTCATCCCGCTGAAAAACCAGGACGGGCAGTTCGTGGCCGATCAGGCCACCCTGGACCGACTCGAGGCCGAAGGCCGGGTGGTCTTCCGCTATCGCGGCTGGAATCCGAACGGCTCGCGCAACGACATCGCCGGCATCACCAACCAGTCCGGCAATGTGGTCGGGCTGATGCCCCACCCGGAGCACGCGGTCGAGGCCGGCTTCGGCCCAGACACCGCGGCCGGCCACCGCGCCGGCCAGGACGGCCTCGGCTTCTTCGCCTCAGTCATCGCCCACCTGGCCCCCGCCCGCCCCTGAACCACCTGGCCAGGCGCCCGAACAAGCCCGCGCGCCGGGCCGCGTGGGGGAGCGGTCCACGCCGTCGCCGGCGCGGCGGATCGGTGTCGAAACGCAGGTCGGCGGGCGCCCGAGCGAACAACTCCTTGAACTCGGGGTCGATGTGGATGAACATGCCAGGGCCGCCCTGGGCACGGAAAATGCGTTCGCCGGTGAAGCGCGCCAGGTTCCGGCCCACTTGCTCAGGCGTGCGCAGGCCGGTCATGCGCATCAGCTTGTATGCGTCTTCACGGTCTTGCGGCCGCCCGGCCAGGGTCTTCAGGGCTAGCATCATCTCCGGCGAGGCCAAGTCAACCGTCAAAGCCCGGCCTTGGAACGCTGTCGCCGGCGTGTCCCGGTCTTTCCGATCGAACCACTGCCAGACGATGCCGCCTTCGCCATAGTCCGTGTAGATGGACGCCCGCGCGCCTCGTTCTGCCAAGGCCCGGTCCAGTTTGCCGAGGAGGCGCCGCAACTCCGGACCGTCCATTTGTCTGGTGTTCTGAGCCATGTCAGACCACCTGGAAGGCCGCGCGGGGCAGTATCACACCCTTGGCAAACAACTCGGCGGGGGTACGCAGGAGATCCGCCACCACGGCATCCACCGGTTCCCACTCCTCGACGAACGGCCCCCACCCGTCCGTCAACTCCGTTGCCCGGGTCCATTCAGGCGC
>JAITKC010000022.1 GCA_031278665.1 Bifidobacteriaceae bacterium
TATCCAGATTCTCCCGAGGTCGGGAGAACATGGACTATCCTTCGAGGCGCGCTGGGACACAGGCCAGCCGGGACGTATCCAGGCGCCGCGCTCTCCATTCAACCAATACCCGTCACATATGCGACCATCATGTCTAGGCGATCCTTGTTGTACTCCACGAACTCCTCTTCGAGCCGGAGCTGGACATCGCGGTAAACGGTCTCGTAATCGGTGTCGTGCCGGCAGTCGAAGTCGTCAACGGCAATCGCGATCTCAGCTGGCCAGCCGCCCAGGGATCGCTCGTCTTCGGGTGTCGCGTCATCGGATGAGTAGTTGTACCAGGCGTCACCTAACGAGCCGTCTGCCTTGGTGCGCAGCGCCAGCGTGTGCGCCGTCCACGGCTCGACCTGATCGGCAGAGTAAAGGTTCCCGGAGGCCAGGTCATAGCCCTTTGCGTCCATGCACAAAGCCCACGCCGCGTTGGCCTCGATCACCGCTTGGTCGGCCCTGACGCCGGAGAAAACGAGATCGTCCATCGCCCGGCCCAAGTCCCAGAACTGCGCCGCGAACTGATCCGCGGGTGACAGCGACGCTCCGGGACCATCGGCTGGATTCGCCGTCACCGCCTGGCCCAAGCAACTCTCGTCAGCCAACGCGTCCGATGATTCATAGGGGTTGGGGCCGTGCAGAGCCAGGTCATACTCGCGTGCCGCTTCGTCGCTGAGGGAGGCCTGGTACTCGATGTTCTTCGGGCTTGACTCTCCCATGCCACCAGCGAGGCCGGCCGGCGGCTGAACCCCGTACCCGACTCGTTCTGCTTCAGAGCGATCTTCGGGCAATCGCGGAAGCCACATCACGTCGCCGTTAGGGAACAGGCGCTCCGGTGTCTCCTCAACCCATTCGACTGGGAAGTAGTCGAAGCCGCGTCGCGCCATGCACTCGCTGACTCCGGCCTCGATCCGGCTGTGGCGTTCCTTTGCAGCCCGGTTCCATTCGGCTTGGTCGGCGGCGTCAACGTCGGGACCGTTGACGTGAGGAATGTAAGCCGAAAACGGCGACCCTTGTCCGAGCGGAATACCCATGATGGGCGTTGCAGCCCCAGAGACGGCTGATTCCGCACTGTCTCCGGGGCGGACAACGGCCGTGGGGAGGCTTCCATCCGCCCCGTCGCCAGCAACAGGGCCGGCGCAACCGGCAACGATGCCGACAACCGCCGTCGCGCAGAGCACCCGCCAAACGCCAGGGCCTCGACCAGCCGCCGAGATCGAAATACTATCCGAACACATATGCGCAATCTAGCAAACTCTATGGCGAGCGCAGAGGCATCGAATACGGGTCGCGTGGCTTGGGGGACCGCCGTTAAGCAAGGATGTTATCCCGCAGGCACGACGGATAGAACTTCATACCGCTCGAAGAAGGATTGCCGCTGTAGCCATTATGAGTGTTGGGACCATAGATGCCATCCTTAGTCACGCCGACGGCGGACTGGACGCCTTTGACGGCACTGATGAAGTATTCGCCCGTGTAGCCGTCCACCCCGAAGTTGCCTAGATTCTGTCCGTAACACGACTTAGCGGCGTTTTGGACGGCCTTGACGTGGGTCCCGTTCGTTGGGTGACCCACTATGCAGTTCCGGGTGGTCTTGCTGGTGATGTACACCGGCACATGGATGCTCTTGCCGCTTACCGTCACAGAAACGTAACCATTGCAGTTCGGAGTGTAGGCTGCCTCCGCAGGTTGTCGCGCCGTAGGCCCCGCGACCAATACAGCCAGCGATAAGCCTATAGCTCCAGCTATTTATTGCACCGGCCGGGCGGAGCGCCACCGGCGGGCGGCTCGCGGCCGGGCGGGTCGGCATCGGGCAAATGCTCGCCGGCGGCCGGATTGGCGACCGACAGGTGCGGCGGCAGCAACTGGTCGAACCTGACCTCGACCTTCCAATGCACCTTCGCCCAGATCATCGCCGCCAGACCGATCGCCAGCGAAGCGATCGAGCCGACGCCGATCGACCACCTGGGCCCCCAGGCGTCCGCGATCCAACCGACCGCCGGCGCGCCGATCGGCGTCGCGCCGATGAACACCATCATGTAGATCGACAAGACGCGGCCGCGAATCTGGGGCGGGACCGACAGCTGCAAAGTCGAGTTGGCGGCGGTGATCAGGGTCAACGTGCAGGCCCCCACCAACACGCCGCTGGCCGCGTAACTCCAGTAGTTCGGGGCCAGGGCGGAAACCCCGGAGGCGATGGCGAAGGCGATGGTCCCGCCGAGGACCAAGCGGACGCGCGGACGGCGGCGGCGGGCGACGAGCAGCGCGCCAATCACCGCCCCGACGGCGAACAACGAGCCGAGGACGCCGTAATCGCCGGCCTGGCGGTCGAACACGCCCCGGGCCATCACGCCCATCGTCAACTGCGAGTTCAATCCGAAACACGAGACCACCCCGATCACCACGAAGACGACCAGAATGTCGGAACGCCGGCGCACATAGCTCAGCCCGGCCCGCAGCTGTCCCTTGGCGCGAGGCGCCGAGGGCATCGACTTGAACTCGGCCGGACGCATCAAACTGACCGCGCCGACGGTGAAAACAAAACTCAGGCCATTGGCCAGGAAGACCCAGCCGGCCGGCCAGACGGCCAGGGCCAGCCCGGCGGCGGCCGGCCCGACCATCCGCGCCACGTTGAAGTTGGCCGAGTTCAAACCGACCGCGTTGGCCAGCAGGCGGGCGCCGACCAACTGTCCGACGAAAGTCTGGAAGAACGGCGCCTCGAACCCGGCCACCAGCCCCGTCAGCACCGCGAACAGGTAAATCCCGGCCAGATTCATCTGGCCGGCCAGCAACAGGGCGCCCAGAGCGAAAGACAAGACGGCCTGCACCGCTTGGGTGATCAGATAGACCCGCCGCCGGTTCAACCGGTCGGCCAGCAGGCCGCCGATCGGCGAGATCACCAGCGTGGGGCCGAACTGCAAAGCGGTGACGACGCCGACGGCCAAGCCGTTGTCGTCGGAGAAAACGGTCAGGACGATCCAATCCTGGGCCACTCTCTGCATCCAGGTTCCGGTGTTGCCGAATAAGGCGCCGATGAACCAAAGCCGATAGTTCCGAACAGCGAATGACGCGAACGTCCCGCTCACGACCTTCCTTACCAATTGGCGCGCCGACCCCGGCGCAGCCAGTTGTCGCGGGAAGCTCAACCGCCGCCGGGCGCGGCACGAAAAAGCTCAAGGGCCGGGCTGCCAACGTGTCGAAACACGCCTACCGGGGCCGACGACCGGTTCGCGCTCCCCCATTGCTGGATGTCGCAGTTCGCCTTTGGCCCCGGCCGGGTCAGCGCCGGCCCTTGAGGGGTTTTGTGTCCAACCAGTTTAGCTAACCGAAGATCGATCGGATAGGCTCCAGCGCGAAGTAGATCACGAACAGGACCGAGGCGACCCACATCAACGGGTGCACCTGCTTGGCTTTGCCGACCGCGACCTTGATGACGACGAAGGAGACGAACCCGGCGCCAATCCCGGCCGTGATCGAATAGGCGAACGGCATCAGGATGATGGTCAGGAAAGCCGGGATCGAGATCTCATAGTTCTTCCAAGCGATGCCCGAAACCTGCATCATCATCAGGAAGCCGACCACCACCAAGGCGGGCGTGGCGGCCTCGTAGGGAACCACGTTGACCAGCGGGGACAGGAACGTCGCCAAGAGGAACAGCGCGCCGGTGACAATGTTGGCCAGACCGGTGCGGGCGCCGTCGCCCACGCCGGCGGCCGATTCGATGTACGCGGTGTTGGAGGACACCCCGCCGGCCCCGCCGGCGATGGCGGCCACCGAGTCGACGATCAGGATCTGCTTGGTTTTAGGCGGGTTGCCCTGTTTGTCCAGCAGGCCGCCTTCGGCCCCGATCGCGACCATAGTCCCCATGGTGTCGAAGAAGTCGGCCAACAACAGCGAGAACACCATCAGGACCAGGGTCAGCAAACCGAGGTGCTTGAAGGCGCCGACAATCGAGAACTGGCCCAGCACGGAGAAGTCCGGCAACTGGAACAGGCCGTCGAACTTCGGCACGTTCAAGTTCCAGCCGCCCGGGTTGTCGGCCACGTTGCCGAGGTGTCCGATCGACTCGACGACCACCGCCAGCACCGTGGCGACGATTATCGCGATCAGCAGCGCGCCGCGAACTTTGCGGACCATCAGGACTATCGCGACCAGCAGGCCGACCACAAACACGAAAACCGGCCAGGTGCCGAGTGTCCCGGAGGCTCCGAGTTGCAGCGGGGTTCCGCTGGCCGGAGTCACGAAACGGGCGTCGACCAGGCCGATCAAGGCGATAAACAGTCCGATGCCGACTGAGATGGCGGTTTTCAACTGGGCCGGCACCGCCTTGAAGACCGCCTCGCGGAAGCCTGTCAGAACAAGGATCAAGATGACCACGCCCTCAAGCACCACCACGCCCATCGCGTCGGCGAAGCTCATACCGGGCAGTTGGGCGACGGTGAAGGTGACGACGGCGTTCAGGCCAAGTCCGGCGGCTATGGCCATCGGGTAGTTGGCCACCAACCCCATCGCGATGGTCATCAGGCCGGCGATCAAGGCGGTGGCGGCGGCCACGCCGCCAAGATTGGCCTCGGCGCCGCCGCCGATGAACGTCCCCGCGCTGGAGGGCAGTCCGGACAGAATCAACGGGTTCAGCACAATGATGTAGCTCATCGCGAAGAACGTGACCAGGCCGCCCCGGATTTCCTGGCCGATAGTCGAGCCACGCTCTGTGATCTTGAAGAAGCGGTCGATCGGTCCCCTGGCGGGGGCCTGGGCAGACGATGCAGACTTTGGCATACCCGCGATTGTCTCAGAACCGGGTCGCCAACGCGAGACCCGAGGTCTCGACTCCGCCGCTCAATCCGGCGGCCGATGACGACTTGTTAGGATGCGGTGTGTGACCACGCAGCCGCCGCCGGTTAGGATCAACCACCCTGTGTTATTCGGGATCGGCACCGGTTTGTGGGCGATCGCCCTGATGGTGATGGTTGTACTGGACCTCACCGGCGTCTATCAAGCCAGGGTTTGGATCTGGGTCTGCGGCGTCGGCATGGTGTTGGGACTGGCCGCCGTCATCTATTCGAAATTCTCCTGGCGCGCCCGCCGCGACTAGCCGTCCAGCGAAACCGCGACAATCGACGAGTCGTCGATTGTCGGGCTGTTGGCCGGCCATTGGGTGGCGCCGCGGGCGACGTCTGTCTCGGAGTGGGCGCCGCAGCCGTGATCGTATGAGACCACCGCGCCGTCGCGGGGCGACCACTGGTTGGCGCAAACCCCGAACAGCGACCGCAGCGCGCCCGCCAAAGGCGTGATGAACCCGCAGGTCGAGCACTGGGCGATGGCTTTGACGGCTTCGGCCGCGGCCGGCCCGTGGGCGCCGGAGTACCAGCGCGCGGCGGCCTCGCCCCGGCCTTCGGCGGACAACACTCTGGGGCGTCCCAGTCCGAGTTCCCAGATGGCCAGGCGGTCGGCCTCCTCCTCGCCCGTCGCCGCGTAGCCGGGCTCGAGTCTCGGGTCGTCGACGATGTGCGGCAGGGTGTCGCCGGGGCGCACGTCGCCCGGTTGGAGCCGGTCGGCCCAGGGCACGAACGACGGGGCGAGCAGCGCTTCGGCGCCGGGCAGCAGTTCGGTCTCCGAGACCGTGACGTGGCGCGCCCTGGGCACCCGCGCCATTGTCACCGCCCAGGTCCAACCCACATAGCCGGGCAGGGAGCAGGCGAAACGAAGCGTCCCGACGCGCTCCGCCTCCATACTGATTCCGAGGTATTCGCCCACGTCGGCGGGGCTTGTGATGTCGCCAAGCGCGCGTCGGGCGAGTTCTTGGGCTTCGGGGGAGGCGAGGTAGGCGTCGGCTTTGGGCGCCCGCGACCGGCTCGCCTTCGCCGCCTTGCCCGATGCCGCGGCCGCGCTCACGCTTCCAGGTCCCCCGCCACGGCCCGCAGCAGCCCGGCGACTTTGGCGGCCGAGCGCCTTTCCGGATAGCGGCCGCGGCGCAGACTGTTGGAGGTCTCGTCCAGCACCTTGATCAGGTCTTCGATGATGACGACCATGTCCTCGGGATTCTTCCGGTGGGCCTTGGCCACCGACGGCGGCGCCGCCACCAAACGAACCGCCAGCGCCGACGGGCCGCGTTTGCCGTCGGCGACGTCGTACTCGACTTTGGCGCCCGGGCGCGGCGCCGCGGCGCCCGCCGGCAGCGCGCTGGCGTGCAAGAACACATCGCTGCCGTCTTCGCCGGTGATAAAACCAAAACCGCGGCCCTCGTCAAAGAACCTGACCTTGCCGGTGGGCACGCGAACCTCCTAGAGCATATGAGCGGACGAAAACGATCACCTAAGGCTACCCGCTCGCCCGGTGTTCCGCCCATCGCGGGGCCCCGGCCCTAAAAAGCGGAACGGCGCGGCCGGGCGCGCGGGCCAGCCGGCGTCATCGGACACGGGCATTTCACAGCTTTCTATCAGGGCGCTTGTAGACTCCACCCAGGCTTACCCGCAAGACTGTGTTTATGACGCCCCCCGTGATCGCGAAACTCCTGGTAGTCGACGACGAGCCAAATATCCGCGACCTCTTGGCAACCTCCTTGAAATTCGCCGGCTTCGACGTGGCGACGGCGGCCACCGGCGGCGAGGCCGTCACGACGGCTTTGGACATCCGGCCGGACTTGCTGGTGCTCGACGTCATGCTGCCGGACATGGACGGGTTCGAGGTGACGCGTCGGCTGCGCGGCTACGGCGAAGCCGTGCCGGTGCTGTTCCTGACGGCCCGCGACCAAATCGAGGACAAACTGCACGGGCTGACCGTCGGCGGCGACGACTACGTCACCAAGCCATTCAGCCTCGAGGAGGTGATCGCCCGCATCAAAGCGGTGCTGCGACGCACCCGGCGCTCGGCCGACGAACTCGAGGACGCCGTGCTGCGGGTCGGCGACCTCGAACTCGACGACGACTCGCACGAAGTCCGGCGGGCCGGAATCGAGATCGACTTGTCGCCGACTGAGTTCAAACTGCTGCGCTATTTGATGGTCAACGCCGGACACGTGTTGTCCAAGACCCAAATCCTCGACCACGTTTGGGAGTACAACTGGGCCGGCGACAACGGGATTGTCGAGAGTTACGTGTCCTACCTGCGGCGCAAACTCGACGTCAAACCGGAGGGATCGGAGCTGCCGGGGCTGATCCAAACCAAGCGCGGCATCGGCTACGTCTTGCGCCCGG
>JAITKC010000063.1 GCA_031278665.1 Bifidobacteriaceae bacterium
TTGGCCGCCGCCGGCCGGCCCGGGCCGGTGACCAGGCGTTTCGCGGCGACCCGGCTGGGGCCGGGCCAAGCTGCGCCGGGTCGGATGTCCAGAAGTGCCCGCACGTCGGCGCCGGCGGCATCGTGCGCGGGGTTCTGGACATCGGTTTCCCGGCCGGTTGGCCGCCGCCGGGGGGCCCGGGCCGGTGACCAGGCGTTTCGCGTCGGCCAGCCCGGGGCCGGGCCCAGCCCCGCCGGGTCGGGCGTCCGGAAGTGACCGCACGTTGCCGCCGGGGGCGTCGTGCGCGCGGTTCTGGACATCGGTTTCCCGACCGGTTCGCCCACGCCGGCCGGTCCGGGCCGTTGACCAGGCGTTTCGCGGCGGCCTGCCCGGGGCCGGGCCAAGCCCCGCCGGGTCGGATGTCCGGAAGTGACCGCACGTTGGCGCCGTCGGCGTCGTGCGCGGGGTTCTGGACATCCGCTTCCCGGCCGGTTCGCCGCAGCCGGCCGGCCCGGGCCGGGGACCAGGCGGTTTGCGGCGGCCTGCCCGGGGCCGGGCCAAGCTGCGCCGGGTCGGATGTCCAAAAGTGCCCGCACGATGCCGCCGGGGGCGTCGTGCGCGGGGTTGTGGACATCGGCTTCCCGGCCGGTTCGCCCACGCCGGCCGGCCCGGGCCGGTGACCAGGCGTTTCGCGTCGGCGTGCCCGGGGCCGGACCAAGCCGCGGCGGACCGGGTGTCTGGAAGTGACCGCACGTCGCCGCCGGAGGCGTCGTGCGCGGGGTTCTGGACATGCGCTCGCCGCCCGCATCCCACGCCAGCACGCCGCATTCCCGTACCGGATTCGCCAGTCGTGGACAGCCTGCCCGTGGGCTCCCACGGCTACGTCCGAGGCGTGTGGTCTGACGGCGGCGGCGGCCACGTTTGGTCTTGGCGGAGGACCTCGGACGGCCTGGTTTGGGAAGACGCCCAGCTTGGGACCGTCGTCAGCGTCGCAGGCCGGGCGGCGGAGATCAAGCCTGGTACGTTGAAGTGGTTCAGAGTCGATGACGCTGACTACGTGGGCGATCCGGGAGCGTGGGTGGCATGGCCGAAGAAGTGACTTTCGAGGACGCGAAAGCCGCCATGTCGGCCTGGCTGTCCGTCCACCAGCCCGCGGCCGTGTTGACCGGCGCCGGGGCCGAGGACGCTGACTACTACATGGTCGCCTGGGATTGCCCGGAAGACGAAATGTTTTACGGGCCGCCGTTGGCGCTGGTCCGCAAACGGGGCGGCGACATCGCCAGCTTCTACCCTCAAAGGGACGCGGCCGTCCTCGACCGGATCAAGGCCATGCGGCCCATCCCGGCGTGACGGGCTGACAGGCGAGACCCGCCGTCTTGGGTCCGCCGCCCGCCGTTGGACGGGCTATTGGATCTTCCGGCCCGATTCCGGTGTTGCCCGCGAGCGCCGCGCCGATGCCGGGGGGTCAGGGCGTTCCCGGCCGACCCGAGCGCCGCGTCCGGCGGCGCCGGCGTCTGGGACCTGGCCGGACGGGTCGTCGTCAAACCGAACCAGGCCATGTCGTTCAGCCCGGTGGGCGAACGGTTCGGGATGCTCCCTGAGTCCGCCAGTTTGACCAGGGATTTCGGAATATCGGGGAGTGTTCGGACAGTGTCCCATGAGGTCCGCCCAGAAGTCATTGTGCGAACCTGTGGCCCATCAACTGTTTGATCAGGCGGTCATGATTTCACGGCAGGGTCGCGTAGTGGCTGGCGGCTTCGGCGACGCGGTTGTTGTACTCGACGGACGGGTTGTAGGCGCTGATCGCGGCGATCCAGTTGTCCGCTTTGGTCAGATCGCCACCGACCTGGCACAGGTGCATGGCGGTCGCCAGGGCCGCGTCGTCGATTTGGTTGACGTCCTTGGCGCCGTCGCGGTTGCCGTCTTGGGCGGCCGTCTGCCAGGTGGAGGGCGTGAACTGCATGGGGCCGACAGCGCGGTCCCACTCGGCGTCGCCGTCGATGACGCCGCCGTCGGTGTCGGGCACAGCGGCGGCGCCGTCGCCGTCCAGCGGGATGCCGATTATCGCCGGGGTGACGGCGCCGTCGGGGCGCAGTGTGGCGCCGTTCATGGAGGCGTGCTCGGTCTCGACGAAACCGATCGCGGCCAGCGTGTTCCAGCCCACCCCGCACGATGGGTTTGTCCGGGCGACTTCGAGCGCGGCGCCGGCGTAGGCGGCCAGCGCCCGTTCGGGGATGGCGCCGTCGGCGGCGACGCGGCTGACCCAGGCGGCATCGGGAAGATCGGCGATTGGAACGTCGCCCGCCGCGACCGTGGGCGTGGGCGCGGCGGCATCCGTCTGGGCCGATGCCGCGGAGGTGGCCGATGCCGCCGACCTGGCCGGCGCGGCCGAGGTCGCCTGAGTCTGTTCGGCGGCCCCGGATTCGCCGCCCCGGGCGGGTTCGCCGCCCCCGGAGGCGGCGAAGGCCGCCGCGGCAAGCGCGCCGGCCCCCAGGAGCGCCAAGACGCCCGTGACAGTCGGCCACAGCCACCTGCGCGGGCGGGTGGCGCCGGCGTTTGGCTGGGGAGGTGTGGTGTCGGTCATGGGCGAGCCTCCTGTAGGACGGGTTCGGGTGATACGGGTGCGCCCGCCGCCCCCGCGGGCGGGACCGCGGCCGGCAGAGCCGGGGACGGTTCGGCCGGGTGGGCGCGGCGTTTGGCGACTAAGCGCGCCAGGACGCCTTGGCGGGGTGAG
>JAITKC010000329.1 GCA_031278665.1 Bifidobacteriaceae bacterium
CAATCTGCCGGCCGGGCCCTACGTTTCCGCCCGCTCTAAAGTCCGGGCCGAACTGATGCCGGCCGCCCAGGCCATTTTCGGCCCCGCTTTCGCAAGAGCGCTGGCCAGGACCGCCGCGACGGTCCGAGAAGACCTCGACTACTTAGACGCCCAAGCCGCCGCGCTGTTGGCCGAGGCGCTGGCGGCGGGCGCGGCGGCATCGGGCGCGGCGGCATCGGGCGCGGCGGCATCGGGCGCGGCCGGTAACGACGACGCGGAAACCGCCGCCGAACCGCTGACCTTGCTGGTCGCCCCGCTGGCAGCGGCCCACCCGGCGGTCCGGCGGCGGGCCCTGCACCAAGCCGCCCTCCTAGCCGGCGCCAACGCCGGCGGCCTCAACGCGGCCCAAGTCGAGGCCCTCGACCAGTTGGCGGCCGGCTGGCGCGGCCAGGGGCCGGTCGCGTTGGCCGGTGCAATTTCCGCCCGGCGCAAATGTGGCAAGCTGGAGTTTCGCGCATTGCCAACTGCCAACCGCTCCCCCAAGGAGGCCTAGTGGACGCCCAAGACGTTGGACCGGACCTTGAGAGAGTGCTGCTCACCAGCGAGCAGATCGACCGGCGGTTAGATGAGCTGGCCGCCCAAATCGACGCCGACTACGCCGGACGCGACCTGCTCTTAGTCGGCGTGTTGAAAGGCGCGGTCATGGTCATGGGCGACTTGTCGCGCAAACTCCACTCCCAAGTGACGATGGATTGGATGGCGGTGTCGTCTTACGGGTCCGGCACCAAGTCTTCGGGGGTGGTCAGAATCCTGAAAGACCTCGACACCGACATCCACGGTCGCGACGTTCTAATAGTCGAGGACATCGTCGACTCCGGCCTGACCTTATCCTGGTTGCTGGCCAATTTGCGGTCTCGCGGGGCTGAATCGGTGCAAGTCGCCGCCATGTTGCGCAAACCCGACGCGGCCAAGGTCGAGGTGCCGGTGCGTTATGTCGGATTCGACATTCCGAACGAGTTTGTGGTGGGCTACGGGCTGGACTTCGCCGAGCATTACCGGAACCTGCCGTTCGTGGCCACCCTGGCGCCGGCGGTCTACCAGTGACTATCAACCAGACAACCGAGCAAGCTCAGCCCGATCGAGTCTGCGGGCGCGGCTAAGGAAGCGGATTCGTGCCAAAGACACCGACCAAGAGACCGTTCATCCGGACGCCGTTGATTTGGCTGCTGCTCGGACTGGTGGCGGTCTGGCTGCTGCTCGGCTCGCTTTTCCGGGGCGGGCCGCAGGAGATCGACACCTCTCAGGGCCTCAAACTGTTGGCCGACAACCAGGTCAAAGCCGCCAAGATCGTTGACGGCGAACAGCGCGTCGACCTGACCTTGACCAAGGATTACAAGGACAAGGGCTCATTGGTGCGTTTCTATTACGTCGCGCCGCAAGGCCCCGACGTGGTCAAGGCGATCGCCGACGCGGCGCCGGCGGAGGGCTTCAACTCCGAGGTTCCAACCCAGTCCTGGTGGGGATCGCTGCTGATGACGCTGATCCCGATGGCTTTGATTCTGGGCCTGTTCTGGTGGTTGATGATGCAGATGCAGGGCGGCGGCCGGGGCGGGCCGCTCAGTTTCGGCAAATCGAAGGCCAAACTGGTTTCGAAAGAATCCCCGAAGGTCACCTTCGCCGATGTCGCCGGGGTGGACGAGGCGGTCGAGGAACTCCAGGAGATCAAGGAGTTCTTGGCCGAACCGGCCAAGTTCCAGGCCGTCGGCGCCAAGATCCCGCGCGGCGTGCTGCTCTATGGTCCGCCCGGCACCGGCAAGACCCTGTTGGCGCGAGCCGTCGCCGGCGAGGCCGGCGTGCCGTTCTATTCGATCTCCGGATCCGATTTCGTCGAGATGTTCGTCGGCGTCGGCGCCTCGCGCGTGCGCGACCTGTTCGAGCAGGCCAAAGCCAACTCCCCGGCGATCATCTTTGTCGACGAGATCGACGCCGTGGGCCGCCACCGCGGGGCCGGCCTGGGCGGCGGCCACGACGAACGCGAACAGACGCTCAACCAGTTACTAGTCGAAATGGACGGCTTCGACGCCTCCACCAATGTGATCTTGATCGCGGCCACCAACCGCCCGGACATCTTGGACCCGGCCCTGATGCGGCCGGGTCGCTTCGACCGCCAGATCACCGTCGGCGCGCCGGATCAGCCCGGCCGCCTGGCCATCTTGAAAGTCCACGCCAAAGGCAAGCCGATGGCGCCAGACGTCGACCTGGCCCAGGTCGCCAAGCGCACCCCCGGTTTCACCGGCGCGGACTTGGCCAACGTCTTGAACGAGGCGGCTCTGCTGACCGCCCGCGAGGACGTCAAACAGATCACCGACCACGCGCTGGACGAGGCGATCGACCGCGTGGTGGCCGGACCGCAGCGGGTCTCGATGATGATGACCGAGGACGAGAAAAAGAACACCGCCTATCACGAGAGCGGCCACGCCGTGGTGGCGGCGGCCCTGCGCAACACCGATCCGGTCACCAAGGTCACAATCTTGCCGCGCGGGCGCGCGCTCGGCTACACCATGGTGATGCCGACCCGCGACAAACATTCGGTCACCCGCAACGAGCTGCTGGACCAACTCGCCTACGCGATGGGCGGGCGGGTGGCCGAGGAGCTGGTTTTCCACGACCCGACCTCGGGCGCCTCGAACGACATCGAGAAGGCCACGGCCACCGCCCGCAAGATGGTCATGGAATACGGCATGAGCGCCGAACTGGGCTCTGTTCGCTACGGCCAAGCCGACGGCGAGGTTTTCTTAGGCCGCGACTACGGCCATCAACGCGATTACTCCGAATCTGTGGCGGCCGCGATAGACACCCAGGTCAGAATGTTGATCGAGAACGCGCACACCGAGGCGTGGGAGATCCTGCGGGCCAACCGCGACGTCCTGGACCGCTTGGTGCTGGAGTTATTGGACAAGGAGACTTTGAACGAGGCGGCGTTGGCGGTGGTGTTCCAAGGTATCGTCAAACAACCCGCCCGCCCGGTTTGGCTCAGTTCTTCGGAGCGCCCGGTTTCCAGCCGGGGTCCGGTCGAGCGCCCGGACCGCCCGCGCGACGAATCCGCCGATGCCGCCGACGCCGCCGACGCCCAGACGGGGTCCGCCGATGCCGCCGACGCCCAGACGGGGTCCGCCGATGAGTGAGGCGCCGCCCGGCTTCGACAGCCGGCGAGTCGAAGCCGCCGTGCGCGAGTTCTTGTTCGGCATCGGCGAAGACCCCGACCGGCCCGGTTTAGTCGAGACGCCGGCGCGGGTCGCCAAAGCGGCCGCCGAAGTCTTCGCCGGACTGGGACGCGACCCCAGCCAATTGCTGACCGCCCGCTTCGACCTCGGCCACCAGGAACTGGTGCTGGTCAAGGACGTGGCGGTGTATTCGATGTGCGAGCACCACTTGCTGCCGTTCCACGGACTGGCCCATCTGGGCTACATTCCGGACGCCGACGGCCGGATTGTGGGCCTGTCCAAACTGGCTCGGCTAGTCGACGCCCACTCCCGCCGCCCCCAGGTCCAAGAGCGTCTGACCAGCCAGATCGCCGACACGCTGATGGACACGCTGAACGCCCGCGGCGCCATCGTGGTGATTGAAGCCGAACACCTGTGCATGACAATGCGGGGAGTGCGGGCGGACGGCTCGAAGACGGTCACCTCGGCGGTTCGGGGCGTGCTGCGCTCGGGGCCGACCCGGGCCGAGGCCATGTCGCTGATCGCCAGATAACCGTTTGGGGCCGCGATGGACACGCTCAAAGCGATCGTCGGGTTATGGGAGCCCCGCCGATGACGCCGCGCCCGCCCGACCCGCCCGACCCGCCCCGCCCGGCCCCGCTGCCCGGCCGGTTGGCGGCGCTCGACCGCGCCGCCGTGATGGGCATTTGCAATGTCACGCCCGATTCGTTTTCCGACGGCGGCCGGCACTTTGGACTCGCCGCCGCCCTGGAACACTGCGACCGGATGCTGGCCGAAGGGGCCGATCTGATCGACGTCGGCGGCGAGTCGACCCGGCCCGGCGCCGGACGGGTCCTAGCCGAAGAGGAGTTGGCGCGGGTCGTCCCGCTGGTCAAGGAGCTGGCGGCGCGCTCGGTGGCGGTCTCGGTGGACACTATGCGGGCCGCCGTGGCGGCGGCCGCCGTCGAGGCCGGCGCGGTCCTGATCA
>JAITKC010000347.1 GCA_031278665.1 Bifidobacteriaceae bacterium
GCAACAGGTCCAGGTCGTCGCCGATGTCGTCCTCGACCACCCGCCGGCGCGACGATTGGGCGGCGACGTCCGGCCGGTATTCGACCTCGGCCTGGGACTTGACGTAATCGACCACGGCGTGGATTTCCGACTCGCCGACCCAGGCGCCTTGCAGGCGCATCGGCCGCGACGAGCCGTAAGGCAAGAACAACGCGTCGCCTTTGCCGATCAGGCGTTCGGCGCCGTGCTGGTCCAGCACCACCCGCGAGTCGGTTTGCGAGGTCGTGGCGAACGCCAGGCGGGAGGGGATATTAGCCTTGATGACGCCGGTCACCACGTCGACGGAGGGCCGCTGGGTGGCGATCACCAGGTGGATTCCGGCCGCCCGCGCCAACTGGGTGATCCGCTGGACCGACGCCTCGACGTCGCGCGGGGCCACGATCATCAGGTCCGCCAACTCGTCGACCACCACCAGCAGGTAGGGGTAGGGCCGCAGCGGGTGTTTGGCGTCCGGCGGGGCCTTGATCGAGCCGTTGCGGACGGCTTTGTTGAAGTCGTCGAGATGTTTGAAGCCGTGCCGCTCGAGGTCGTCGTAGCGCGCGTCCATTTCCCGCACCACCCAGTCGAGGGCTTCGGCCGCCTTCTTCGGGTCAGTTATTATCGGCGTGATCAAATGGGGTATACCAGAATAAATGTTCAGTTCAACCCGCTTCGGGTCGATCAGCACCATCCGCACCTGGTCGGGTGTGGCGCGCATCAGCAGCGAAACCACCATCGAGTTGACGAACGACGACTTGCCGGACCCGGTCGCCCCGGCGACCAGCAAATGCGGCATGTTGGTCAGGTTCGCCACCACGTAGCCGCCGCCGACGTCTTTGCCCAGCGCCACGACCATCGGGTGGGGATTGCGCCGCGCGACCGGGCTGGCCAGGACGTCGCCCAGGGGGACGGTCTCGCGTTCCCGGTTCGGAATCTCGATCCCGACCGCCGACTTGCCCGGTATCGGCGAGAGTATCCGGATCTCCGGGCTCGCCACGGCGTAGGCGATGTTGCGCTGCAACTGGGTGATGCGCTCGACTTTGACGCCCGGCCCGAGTTCGACCTCGTAGCGCGTGACCGTTGGCCCGCAGGTGAACCCGGTGACCGCGGCGTCGACCGAAAATTGCTCGAAGACCCCGCTTAGAGCCTCGACCATGGCCGCCGCGTCCTCGCCTTGGTCGCGTCTCGGCAGTTCCTTGACCAGCAGTTCCGGGCTTGGCAACTGGTAAAGCAGGTCGCCGGTGAGTTCGCCTTGGGCGCCGGTGGTCGGCACTTTGCGCGGCAGCTGCCCGGCCGGGCCGCCCGCCGCGGCCGGTTGCCCGCCGCCCGGTCCCACACCGGGTTGGCCGATGCCGCCGGGTGGCCTTTGATCCCCCGGCCCGCCGCCGCCCGCACCGCCGCCCGCCGCCAATTCGTCTGTGGCTTGGCCGAAGACCGCGGTCTGGTCGTCATCGGCGGCAAAATCCGGCGCCACGTCGAACTGTCCCCGGCCGGCGGACCGCCGACCGCGGCCGCCAGACCGTCCGCCGAGCCCCGCCCCGCCAAGACCCGCCCCGCCCGCCCCGCCGAGACCCGCCCCGCCCGGCCCGCCCGGCCCGGCGACATCGGCGGCCGGCGCCGGGCCCCGGCCCAGACCCAGCGCGGCCCAGCCCTCGGCGATCCGCCGCGGTATCCGCACCACCGGCGTCTTGGTCAGCACCAACAGGCCGAAGAAAGCCAGGACCAGGAAAATCACGAAAGCGATGGCGGGTGTCACAAGGGCCGCCAGGGCCGTCCCGATCAGCCCGACGGCCCCGCCGGCGGCGCGAATCCGGTCCCAGCCGTCGCTCGGGCTGGGCAGGTGGCAGCCAATCTGGATGAGAGCGGCCAACGCCACTATCAAAGTCGTGAACCCGATTGAGATGCGGCCGTTGTCTTCGCCTTTCTCGGGATGGCGCATCAGCCTGACGGCCAGGTACACAAGCACCACGGGCAGGGCTTTGCCGAGCACGCCGAGGCTTCCGGCCACCGCCCACTCGATCACGCCGCCGGCGGCGCCGCTCAGATGGAACCAGGTCTGCGCCGCCACAACCAAAGCCAGGCAGATGAGCGCCAGCGCGGCGCCGTCGCGGCGGTGTTCGGGTGGCAGCCCCCGGGCGTCGCGTCCAAACCGGCGCGCGCCCGCGCCCACCGAGTGCGCCAGACCAAGCCAGACCCCTTTGGAGGCCCGCACCGCCAGGTTCCCGCCGGAACGGCCGTCCCCGACGCCGGGCTGGCCGGCGGGCTGGCCGGCGGAGCTGGCGTCCGCGCCGCCCGGCTGCGCGCCCCGGTCGCCGGCCCGGCCAACCGCCGGGCTGACCCGGGTGCGGGCGGTCGTTGGCGCTCCCGAACCGGCCGCTGTCCGCGCCGACGCGGCCGGGCGGCCGGTGACACTCGAGTTCTTGCGCGTCGCCATCGCCCCCTTTTTGTCTCCGAGCCGATCCGCCGGCCCGCCTGATCTATTCCCTATTCAGGCTAACGGCCGCGACTGACACCACGAGGCAAGACACACCGCCCGCAATGTGGACGGATTTCGTTCGAATGCTGGACGCGGGTGATAATTCGTCTATTCGGCCAGGCGCGGACAAGCCCTGGGCGACCGAGTCGGCCGAGCGACTGCGAAAGGACGCGACCAATGACACCGACCACCGACAGCCACACTCGCTCCAGACGCCTCGACTCGCTGTCGTTCAATCGCCTGCACGGCCGCCTGCTTTGGGGGTCGGGCGTGGGTTGGGCGATGGACGCCATGGACGTCGGCTTGATCTCGTTTGTGCTGGTCGCGCTGCCTGAGAGCTGGAACGTCACGGCGACCGACAAATCCTGGATCGCCTCGGCCGGCTTCGCCGGCATGGCCATTGGCGCCTCGCTGGGCGGGATGATCGCCGACCGGCTGGGGCGGCGCCAAGTCTTCGCGTCGACCCTGCTGGTCTACGGGGTCGCCACCGGCGCCAGCGCCCTGGCCTGGGGCGTGGGCGCGCTAATCGGGCTGCGTTTCGTGGTCGGACTGGGCCTGGGGGCCGAGTTGCCGGTGGCCTCGACCCTGGTCAGCGAGTTCTCGCCGCCGCGCATCCGCGGCCGGGTAATCGTCTGGCTGGAGGCCTTCTGGGCGGTCGGCTGGACGGCGGCGGCGCTGATCGGCTACTACATCGCCGCTCCCGCCGGCGTCTTCGGATCGGCCGGTTGGCGCTGGGCGCTGGTGATCGGCGCCGCGCCGGCGCTCTACGCCGTTGTGGTCCGCCGCTCGCTGCCCGAATCGATTCGCTTCCTGGAGTCGAAAGGCCGCTTCGACCAGGCCGAGCGCGTCGTCGCGGCGTTTGAGTCGGCCGCCCGGACCGCGCCCGCGCCAGGCGGCCAGCCGGACCCGGCGACATCGGCCGCCGGACCCGGCGAAGGCCAGGGCGGCGGCGAGGTCGAGCCGGTCCGGGCCAAGCCTTCAGCCCTTTTCCGTGGCGGCCTGGCCCGGCGCACAGTCGCGATCTGGGCGGTTTGGTTCTGCGTCAACTTCTCCTATTACGGCGCCTTCACCTGGTTGCCGTCGCTGTTGGTGGCCGATGGCGTGACAGTCACCAAATCGCTCGGCTACACCCTCGTCATCACACTCGCCCAACTGCCCGGCTACGCCTGTTCGGCTTGGCTAATCGAACGCCTCGGCCGCCGTGTCACGTTGACCGTGTTCCTGGTCGGATCGGCGGCCGCGGCCGGATTGTTCTCGCAGGCCGGAGCCCCGAACGCGATTATCGCGGCGGGAATGGCGCTGAGTTTCTTCAACCTCGGCACCTGGGGGGCGCTCTACGCGATCACGCCCGAGATCTACCCGACCCGGTTGCGCGGCACCGGCGCCGGCTGGGCCGCCGGATTCGGACGCGTCGCGTCGATTGTGACCACGCTGGCCACCCTGCCGCTGCACCAAGCCCTTGGAACCGCCTGGGTGTTCGCCATCTTCGCCGCCTTCTTCGTGATCGCGGCGGCGGCCGCCTGGGCGCTGCCGGAGATGCGCGGCCGAGTCCTGCTGGACGCCTGACCCGGCTACGCGCACTTGTTGGCGGACGAGCCCTCGGCGCCGGCCGCGGAAGTGGCGGAGGTGACCCAAAAGCCGCCCTGTTTGCCGCGGGGGTTGTAGGCCCAGAAACACCAATCGCTCTTCGAGATCAGTTTGGCCGCCCACAAGGTCTGGTCGGAGGCGCCGCTATTGTTCACGGCGACGTGTTCGGAGACCCCGGCCACCAAAGTGTCGTAAAAGTTCCCCGCGGTGACCGAGGAGACGCCGGGCGGCAGCAGGTGCCAAGTGCGCTCGCCCGGTTTGAAGGAGTCGACCAGTAGGATGGTCGGCGCCGATGCGTACTCAGTCCAATAGGCGGACAACTCCCGTCCCATCACCACGACGTCGTTTTGGGTCTGGGCGTCCTCGGCTTTGGCCCGCTGGGACAGGAAAATCGGCACCGCGATACAGGCCAGAACGCCTAGGACGATCACCACGATCAACAATTCGACCAGCGAGAAACCGCGATCGCGGTTCGGCTCGCCGCGCCAGATCCTTCTCGCCATTTCCCCGCCTTCGGTCAAGTTCGCCCCGTTTCAATCATCCCCCGCCGGCGCCC
>JAITKC010000264.1 GCA_031278665.1 Bifidobacteriaceae bacterium
TCGATTTGGGGCAAAGTCTTCGACTTGGCCAGGGCCTGGTCAACCGACCCGCCAAGGCTGGGGGCGTAGCTGTCCGGCGCGGTGATGCCGTAGGCGACGGCGCCGTGGCCGCGCAGCACGCCATCGACTATCGCCTGGGAGTCGACCACGTGGGAGACCGCCCGGCGGACGTGCTCGTCGTCGAACGGTTCGACGGTCGGGTCGAAGGTGAGGCCGAAATAGGAGCGCTCCGGCACCGAGCGGGTGACCGCGCCGGCCACCCCGGCCCAGGTGTCGGCCTCGCTCAGGGGGATCGACAATGCCACGTCGATTTCGCCCTGTTGGAAGGCCAGCAGGCGGGTGCCGGCGTCGGGGATGAACTCGATTCTGATCTTGTCGACCGAGGGCGCCTGGCCCCAATAGCCGTCGTGGCGCTCCAAGACAATGTGCGAGTCGAGTTGGAACTCGGTGACCTTGAACGGGCCGGTTCCCATAATCAGGTCCTCCGGGGAGCCGTAGGCCTCGGCCGCCTCGCGGAACTCCCGCTTGGTCACCCACAGCCCGCCGGCGGCGGTGACGGTGTAAGAGAACGGCACCGCCGGGTGCGGCAGGTGGATGGTGATCTCTTGGTCGCCGGTCTGTTCCGCCTCCATCCCCTCCGGCCAGTAGAACGAGGTGGACGGCGACTGCTCCGGATCTTGCGCCACCTCAATCGAGTAGAGGATGTCTTCGACGGTGACCGGCGAGCCGTCCCAGAAAGTCGCGTCGTCGCGGATGGTGTAAATCCAGTCGTTGCCCTCCAGGCGCCACTCGGTCGCCAAAGCCGGCGTGAACTCGCCTTCGGCGGTGATCCCGACCAGCCCGTCGGAGGTCAACGGCGCGACTTGGTAGTTGAAAATCCCGGCCTCGCTGGCCGGGTCCAAGGTCGCCAGCGACGCCGGCAGCGCGACCACCAGTTCGCTGGCGCCCTGGGGCGAATCCCCGTCCGCCCCGTCCGGTCCCGAACAGGCGGCGAATGGGGCGGTCATGGCCAAGGCCGCGGCTATGGCGAGGGCCGCCTGGCGGGTCCGGGCCGCCTGGCGGGTCGGCGGTGACTGGCGGGTCGGCGGTGACTGGCGGCGGCCCAGCCGGGCCGGGGCAGCGATTTCGGACATTTGGGGCTCTCCTCTCATGCGGCGACTGGGGCGGGGCGACGAACGCCGCGCCTGGGGGAAAGTACCAGGCGGGGCGGCGGGAGTCGGACCCCTGTCACGATATTTGGACTTTCGTAAACTCCGGCCCCGCGTCTGGGCGCCCGCCCCGCCGGGATTCGGCGTTCGATTGCGACGACGACCGGCTCACAGCTTGGGACACCATCCTCGACTCTGGGTTCGGCGGGACCGCCCGCGCCATGGCGCAGACAAAACCGATGGCCGCCCGACGGCCACCCAAAAAAGCATAGGCGCCAACATGTGACGCAGGTCACAACTCCGTTACGACCTTGTTGCCGGACCTAGCTCCCGGCATTCGCGCCGCGCCGGGCGCCGGTCCCCCGACTTTGGCCAAGCCCGGGCGGCGGCCTCTCCCGGACGCGCCGCCCCCGGCCGACCGGCCGGGCGTCTAAGCCGCCGGCCAGCTCAGCCGCGGTGACCCAGGTCGCGCAGACCTTGGCCGAGCAGCGGCTGGGTGGCCCAGCCGGCCAGGCAGGCGCCGTCCCGGGACAGGGTCAGGGTCAGACGGTGGGGGGTTTCGACGAATTGCACGTCGACCCGCGCCTCGTCGCCGGTCCAGTTGGCCCGCGCGGCCGCGGCGATCGGGCTGGCCGGCCCGCGCGGGGTGGTCACCCATTCGCCCCGCCGGACGGCTAGGGCGATTTCGGCGGTCGGATCGACTAAGCGGACCTCGCCGCGCTCGGGGCCTAGTTCGGCCGTGACCTCGGCCGGGTAGAACGGCGCGACCAGTTCCGGATCGCCGCCCGGCGGCCGGCGGCCCTCGACTCCGGTCGACCGGAAACTCATCGAGCCGCCGATGCCGCCCGCCTGCGCGCCAGACTCGCCGCCAGATTCCCCGCCCGGCTCGCCGCCCGGCTCGCCACCCGGCTGCGCGCCAGACTCGCCGCCCGGCTCGCCGCCCGGCGGCGCCGTCGCGCCGGCCGTGGCCGGCGGGCTGGAGGGCGCGGCCGAGGGGAAAGCCGGGTCGGGGCGGCGGCCGGTCGGGGCCTCGACGGCTGGCAGCAAAGTCGCCCAGATCAGGTCCAGGACCGCTTGCATCGAAGAGGTTTCGCTGGTCAGGGCGACGACCATGTCTTGTTCCGGCAGGATCAGACAGTATTGGCCAAAGGCGCCGTCGCCGCGAAAACCGTGGCGGCTGATCCAGAACTGGTAGCCGTAGCCCTGGCGCCAGTCCGGGTCGTCTTCGCTCGACCAGGTGTCGGTGGCGACTTGGGGGCGGCCGGCGGCGGCCACGAACTCGGCCGGCAGCAGCCGGCGGCCGTTCCAGACCCCGCCGTCCAAGTAGAGCTGGCCGAGCGCGGCGATGGCGTCGGCGCTGACGAACAGGCCGGTGAAGCCGAGGTCCAGACCGGGGGCCAACTGCTGCCAGTCCGGGGCGTCGATTCCCAGGTGCGCGAACACTCTGGCGCGCAGGAAGTCCAGCAGGCGTTGGCCCGAGACGCGGTGAACGATCTCCGCCAGACAGTAGGTGGCCATTTGGTTGTAGGCGAATAGCGTGCCCGGCTCGGCCTCCGGCCGGCTCTGCCAGAACTCCTCGAACAGCCGCTCCGGCGGCGTCGCTATGAGCATTTCCCACAGGCCGGTGGCGTGGCCGGTGGCCATCGAGGCCAGGTTGGCCAGGCTGAGGCGCCGCAGGCGGTCCGCCAAGCGCTGGTCGTCGACCTCTGGGAAGTATTTGACCGCCAAGTCGTCCAAGCCCACCAAGCCGTCCAAGACCGCGACGCCCAAGGCCGTCACGGTGAACGACTTCGAGAGCGAGTAGACCAGCCCGTTCTGATCTGGCGAATAGGGCTCCCAACCGCGCCGCGCGACCACCTGACCGTGACGGGCCACCACCAAGGCGTGCGGCTCGACCGCCGGGTGGTCCTCGAGCGCCTTGGTCAAGGCGGCTATTCCGGCCGGGTCCAGGCCAACCGATTGGGGCGGCGCCGGACGCGACGGGTTCCAGGCGGACATGCGACCTCCTTGGGGTTTGGGTCCGTCCGGGCCCTGTTCCCGGACGCGGCCGCCCCAAGTCTAGAAGACCCCGCGAGCGCCCCCGGCGCGGCGCGGGGCTTTGGGCGAGATCGTGGGCGGCGATGATCAAGCACGGCTCGCCGGCGCCCATTTCCTGCCCGTTGGCGAGTCCGACGCGCCGGCGGCGACCATTCGCGCCGCCGCCCCTGGCGCACCAGGTCGGAGCTGATCGCGGGCTCGAGCGCGTTCCGCCCGGAAAGCGAGCAATTTCAACATCTCGATCCACGCGTGGATCAGGAAGTGAGAATTGCTCGCGTTTGGGGCCGACTGCTCCGGCGGCCGACCCAACGACACCGCCCTGCCCGCCGGCAACCGCATCGAGACCGACAATTCTTGTGGCCGAACCCATCGACACCGACAATTTCTAGGCCGAAACGCATCGACACCG
>JAITKC010000374.1 GCA_031278665.1 Bifidobacteriaceae bacterium
GCGCCCGATGTCGCCCGCGCCGCCCCGCCCGCGGCCCCCGCCGCGCTTGGCTCGGATCGGGCCGAGGCCGGTGAGACCGAGCGGGCGGTGGCCCTGCGATCCGCCCTCGAGGACTACGAGTTGGGGCCGGACGACCTGGCTCTATTGGATGGCGGGGCGGCAGAGAGCGGGGCGGGCCCGGTCCGCTCGGCCGGCGCCGTCGCCATCGTCGGCCGGCCGAATGTCGGCAAGTCGACGCTGGTCAACCGGATTCTGGGGCGGCGCGCCGCCGTGGTGCAAGACCAGCCCGGGGTGACCCGTGATCGCGTCTCCTACCCGGCCGAATGGGCGGGCGTGAACTTCGCCGTGGTCGACACCGGCGGCTGGGAGATCGACGCCGCCGGTTTGACGGCGCGGGTGGCCGAACAGGCCGAACTGGCGGTCGGCTTGGCCGACGCGGCCGTGCTGGTGGTCGACGCCAACGTCGGGGTGACCGACACCGACGAGGCGCTGGTGCGGGTTCTGCGGCGCGGCGGCAAACCGGTGGTGGTGGCGGCGAACAAAGCCGACGGCCCCCGCGCCGAATCCGACGCCGCGTCTTTGTGGTCCCTCGGCTTGGGCGAGCCGCACCCGATTTCGGCTCTGCACGGCCGCGGGGTCGGGGATTTGCTCGATGCCGTGGTGGCGGCTTTGCGGTCGGCGCCCGGCGGCGGCGCCTTGGCCGATCCGCCCGGTGTGCGCCGGGTGGCCTTGATCGGACGGCCCAACGTGGGCAAGTCGTCGCTGTTGAACAAATTGGCCAGGGCCGAGCGGGCGGTGGTCGACCCGGTCGCCGGGACCACCCGCGACCCGGTCGACGAGTTGATCCGGCTGGACGGGCGCGACTGGCGCTTTGTCGACACCGCCGGAATCCGCCGCCGCATCCATCGCGTCCAAGGAGCCGACTTCTACGCCTCGCTGCGGACCGAGGCGGCGGTCGAACGGGCCGAGGTGGCGGTCGCCCTGATCGACTCCTCACAGGAGGTCGCCGAACAGGATGTTCGGATACTTCAGATGGCCTCGGACGCCGGGCGCGCCTTGGTGATCGCCTTCAACAAATGGGACCTGATGGACTCCGAACGCCGCTTCTACCTGGAGCGGTCAGTCGAACAAGACTTGGCGCCCTGGTCCTGGGCGCCAAGGGTCAATTTGTCGGCTTTGAGCGGCCGGCGGGTCGACCGGCTGACTCGCGCCCTGGACACGGCCCTTGGCGGCTGGGATCGGCGGATCGGGACCGGCCGGCTGAACTCCTTCCTGGGCCAGTTGGTGGCGGCCCATCCGCACCCGGTGCGCTCCGGCAAACAGCCCCGGATTCTATTCGCCACCCAGGCGTCGGCCAGGCCGCCGCGATTCGTGGTCTTCGCCTCCGGTTTTCTGGACGCCCCCTATCGCCGCTTCCTGGAGCGCTCCCTGCGCGAATCCTTCGACTTCACCGGCACGCCGATCCAAATCTCCGTCCGAGTCCGCGAACGCCGCCGCCGTTAGGCCCCGAGCCTCGGGCCTGTGGCGTCGGGTAGGGTGTGGCCGTGGTCGAATGGATTCTGGCGCAGCCGTTCGCGCTGGCGTGCGGGTTCTTGACGGCGGTCGCCTGCGTCCGCTCGCAATGCACCTACTGGCTAGGGCGGGCGGTGCGCGCCGGCGTCTTGCGCGCCGCCTGGGCCAGGCGTCTGACCAGCGACGGAGCCGCCAAGGCCCGGGACAAACTGGAACGTTGGGGTTGGCCGGCAATCCCGGTCTCGTTCTTGACGGTCGGCTTCCAGACCGCCGTGAACCTTTCGGCCGGGCTGATCGGCTGGCGCTGGTGGCGCTACACCCTGGCGGCCGTGCCGGGTTGGATCATGTGGGGCAGCGTCTACGCCGCCGGCGGACTGGCGGTCTTCGCCGCCTTCGCGTCGGTCGCCCAGCGCTCGCCGGTGCTGGCGGCCGCGATTGTCCAGACGCTGGTGGTAATCGTTTTGACGGCTGTCGCCTGGGGCCGCTACCGGGCGACTCGCCGCGGCCAGGCCAGCGGCGCCCCGCCGCTGCGGGCGGATTCGGCCGTCTGAGCCCAGGCCAGCCAACCAAAACCGGCCGTCCCGGCGCCCCTCCCGCGCCGGATCGGCCGCCCTCGCGGGCGCGTCATCGGGCGGCGGACCGCCTGCCCCAGACGAACGCGAGGACATAGCCGCCCGCCAACACCGCCGGCAAAGTCAAACTGGCGGCCACGTTACCGTCCGCGTCGGCCACCCAATCCGCCAACACCGTCCCCGCCGGGCGCAACACCACCCGCACCGGCGTCGGCGGCGTCCGCGACCGGCGCGTTCCCCCGAAACAAAACCCCGTCCAGGTCTACGCCGCCGATGGGGTGGAGTTGGCGGGGCGCGAGAGCTGGGACCGATCCGATCTGGCTGGTGGGAGGGATCGGCGGGCGGACGCCGTAGGATTGGAGCCGCTATGCGACAGGATCGAGATGAACTAAGGGCCCGCAACCAGGCGCGCGAGAGCCAACGGGCCAGGCCGCGCAACCGGCTCGACGAGTCCGACCGGCCGCCGCTACCCGATCACATAACCTCCGCGGACCTGCCGGGATGGATCAAAGGCCAGCTCAGAGGGCTCGGCGAACAGAACGGCGAGTTGGTCGGACGGCATTTGGCAATGGTGTTGGAATACCTCGAAGACGTGCCGGAACTGGCTTACAAACACGCCCGGGTCGCCGCGGACCGAGCCGGCCGGGTCGCCGTCGCCCGCGAATACGCCGGTCTGACCAGCTACTACACACAGCGTTACGCGGAGGCCGTGCGCGAATTGCGAACCTACCAGCGCCTGTCGGGGGACAAACACCACACGGCGATACTCGCCGACGCGCTGCGCGGCATCGGGAAACCGGCTGACGCGGTCGAACTCGCGGACAGCACGCCGAGGGTGGCGCTGGACCCGGACGAGGCTTTTGAGCTGGCGATTGTGGCGGCCGGGGCGCGGGCCGACCTGGGACAGTTCGGCGCCGCCCGGGCCGGACTGGACCGGTTGCGCCGGGGCGACCTCGACTCGGAGCAGCGGGCGCGGGCCGACCAGGCGTTTGAGCGGATCGAGGCTCTGGCGGCCGGCGCCGACCCGGCCAGCCAAGAGTTCGTGGAGCCCGAATGACGGCTCGCTACCTGGTCGACGTGCCGGGGCCGTTGCGACGGCATTTCGACGTCGCGTTGACGGACTTGGACGGGGTTTTGTTTCGGGGGAACAGGCCGGTCGCGGACGCCGCCGATGCCGTCGCGGAGGCTCGCCGGGACGGGCTGAGGTTTGTTTTCATCACCAACAACGCCTCGCGGCCGCCCCAAGTGGCGGCCGCCAAACTCGGCTCGGTCCGCATCCCGGCCGAACGCGAGGACATCGTCACCGCCGCCGAGGCGGGAGTGCGGTTGATGGCGCGTGACGTCAAACCCGGATCGCGGGTGCTGGTGGTGGGCGGCAACGGGTTGACCGAGGCCGTCGCCAAGGCCGGATTCAAACTGGCCACGGCCGCTTTGGAGCGGCCGGCGGCGGTGATCCAGGGCTGGAGCCCGACTTTGGCTTGGCGCGATCTCGAGGAGGCTTGTTACGCGATTGAGGCGGGAGCGGCCTATTACGCCACCAACTTGGACAAGAGCATCCCGACCGAGTTCGGCTTTGCGCCCGGCAACGGCGCGCTGGTGCAGGCCGTGGTCGTGACCACCGGGGTGCGGCCGAAGGCGTCCGGCAAACCCGACCCCTTGATTTTTCGGTTGGCGGCGGAGCGCGGCCAAGCGGTCAATCCGCTGGTGATCGGGGATCGGCTGGACACCGACGTGGCCGGGGCCAATAACGCGGGTTACGCCGGCCTGCTGGTGTTGACCGGCGTCGCCACCGCCGCCGACGCCTTTGTCGCCCGCCCGGCTGAGCGCCCCGGGCTGATCGCGCGGGACCTGAAGGCCTTGGCCGAGCCGCACCGGGCGCCGGTGCGCCGAGGCGACCGCTGGGATTGCGGGCGCGCCCGGGCTTGGGTGGACGGCAACCGTTTGGTGGTCGAAGACCCCGACGCCGGCCCCGCCGGGCCGACCAACGAGGTCGTCCGGGCGGCCGCGGCGGCCGCCTGGGCGGCCGCCGACCAAGGGGTGATCATCGAGCGCGACTCGATCCCGCCCCAATTCTCCTGACCGCGGCGTTGGGCGCGTCCGGGCTGGGCGGGCGCGGCCGGACCGGTTGGGCCGGACCGGTTGGGCCGGGCTGGGCGGACGAGGCTGGGGGCGTGAAAGACTGCTGCGGTGAGTTTCTTATCTGAGGCGGCGCGCGGCATCGTCCCGGCCGAAGTTGTGCGGCTGGGGCCGGGGCGGGCGGCCGAGATCCTCGAACTCGACTCTTTGGTCTGGGCCATGCGCTTGTCCGGCGAACACAGGCGATTGGCGATCGAGTCGCTCGACTTCTCCTGGGCGATCGGCGTCGAGGAGCCCGGCCCGGCCGGGGCGGAGTTGGCCGCCGTGGCCTCGGCCCTGGGCTTCGACCTGCCGGTGCCCGGCGGCCGGGTCCGAATGGCCGGCCTGACCTGGGTGGGAGTGCGGCCAGACCGGCGCGGGCGGGGCTATTTGCGGGCGCTGCTGGCCCGGCATTTCGCCGATTGCCGCGAACGCGAGGTGCCCGTGTCAATGCTTTACGCCTCGCAAATGGCGATTTACGGGCGGTTCGGCTACGGGGTCGGGTCGGTCGGGGTGCGGCTGAGGCTGCCGCAAGGGGCGCGGCTGCGGGCGCTGGCGGAGGCGGCGCCCAAGGTCGAGGTTCGTTTTGAAACCGCCAGTTTCGACGCCCACGACGACCTGATCGAGGAGGTCGACCGCCAGGCCGGACACGACCCGGCGGCCCGGCCCGGATGGACGGGGGCGGTCACCGGCGGCGCCCGGCGCCAAATGTTCGTCGACGAGTCGCCAGTCGATCCGGCGCTCGAGCCCTGGCGAATCTTCGTCGCCACCCGGGCCGGCCGCCCGACCGGCTACGCGCTGGTGCGCCGCGACGCCAAGTGGGAGGCGGACCTGCCCGGCGCCACGGCCACGGTCCGGTGTTTCCAGGCCTTGGACGCCGCCAGCGGGCAAGCGCTGTGGCGCGAATTGGTTCAACTGCCCCTGGTCACCGCCATCGTCACGCCGCCGCTGGCGCTCGACGACCCGCTGCTCAGCTGGCTGGAGGATTGGCGGTCCGCCCGCCCGGCGCTGATCGACCGCGAGCACGTCCGGCTGGTCGACCTGCCGGCGGCGCTGCGCCGGCGGCGCTACGCCGCGCCAGTCGATTTGCGCCTGGCGGTGACCGATTCGCTGCTCCAGGAGAACAGCGCCGTCTGGCGCCTGGAGGG
>JAITKC010000011.1 GCA_031278665.1 Bifidobacteriaceae bacterium
CCCCCGCCTGAAACGACCCGCCCCGGCCGGCCCCTGCCCGTCAAACTGGCGGCCATCATCGCCGGATTGGTGACCTTGGGGCTGGCCCTGGCCGGCGCGGTGACGACAGTTGTGCTGCGGATCAAACTGGTCGCCGAAGTCGACCGGCAGCTGACGGCCACGCTGGCCACTCTGTCCGCCCGCGGCCAACTCAACGCCGCCATGTCGGGGCCGTCCGATTACGTCTTGATGGCTTTCGCCGACGACGGCGCGTCCCTGGCCACCTGGGTCGGAGTTGGCCACGACCCGGCCCAGTTGCCCACAGTCGACGCGCTGACTTTGGATCAGGCCCGCGACCTGGGCGGGCGGCCGTTCACCGTCGCCGCCACCGAGGGCGGCGGCCAATGGCGCTGTCTGGCGGCGCTGGCCCGCGGCCCGACGACCTCGCGCTCGCTGGTCCTCGCCTTGCCCTTGGACGCGGTCAACGACACCACCCGCGAGGTCGCCCTGCTGGTGGTTTGGCTGATCTTGGCGGTCGCCGTGGTGGCCACGGCGATCGGCTACGCCATGGTCCGCCGCTCCCTGCGACCGCTGCGCGAAGTCGAACAGGCGGCCGCCCAGATCGCCGCCGGCGACTTGGCGACGCGTATGCCGCCGGCCGCGCCGGGCACCGAAGTCGGCCACCTGACCGATTCGCTAAACGCGATGCTGACCCAGATCGAGGCGGCCTTCGCCGCCCAGGCCGCCTCCGAGTCGCGGATGCGCACTTTCGTCTCCGACGCGTCGCACGAGTTGCGCACGCCGTTGGCGGCGATCCGCGGCTACGCCGAGCTCTACCGCATGGGCGGCCTGGACCAGCCGGAGGCTTTGACCGGGGCGATGAGGCGGATCGAGGACGAGGCCGCCCGGATGGGCGCGATGGTCGGGGACCTGTCGACTCTGGCCCGCTTGACCGAGGACCGCTCGCTTCAGTTGGCGCCGGTCGACCTGTTGGCCCTGGCCGCCGATGCCGCCGCCGACGGCAAAGCGCTCGATCCGACCCGCGAAGTCGTTCTGATCACCCCGCCGGAGCCGATCGGGCAGGTCATGGGCGACGAATCGGCCCTTCGCCGGGTGTTGACCAACTTGGTGGCCAACGCCGTGCGGCACACCCCGACCGGCTCGCCGATCGAGTTGGCCCTCGCCCGCTCGCCGGTGGGCGATGCCGTCGCCGAAGTCCGCGACCACGGCCCGGGCATACCGCCCGACAAACGCGAACGGGTCTTCGACCGCTTCTTCCGGCTGGACGGCTCGCGCTCGCGCAACCTTGGCGGCAGCGGTCTGGGCCTGGCGATCGTGGCCGCTTTGATCCACGCCCACGGCGGCGCCGTCGAAGTGGCCGAGACGCCCGGCGGCGGCGCCACCTTCCGCGTCCACCTGCCGGCCGCCCGCCCGGAGGCCGAGTCCGGCGGGTTGAGTCCGGCGGGTTGAGTCCGGCTCGAAGGGCATTCGGTTACGATTGCCCAAGGCCGCCCGGCGGCCCGCCAGATTCCTCCGACTAATCGAGGTGACCGGACGAGATGGGCCGATCCGAAACTCCGGAATGGCTTTTGGCGGTCTGGTCGCGGGCTTTGGTCGAGGCGGGATCGCCGGCCCCGGCCGGGGAAATCGCCCGCATGGGCTCAAAGCTGCTGGAGCGCTGGGCCAATCCGGCCCGGCGGTTCCACGGCATCGGACACCTGATCATGGTCCTGGAGAAGACCGACGAACTGGCGCAGGAGGCTTCCTGCCCCTGTCTGGTGCGACTGGCCGGCTTCTACCACGGGGCGATCCTGGACGCCGGCTCGGGCTCGCGCGCGCGCCAGGCCTGGAGCGAGGATCACGCGCTTTCGGCCGACCTGGCCGGGGCGCAAATGCGCCACCTCGAGCTCCAGGAGGCGAAGGCGTCGCGCGTCCGCGACCTGATCGTCAACCTGGGGGCCAGGCCCGCCCAGATCAGAGATCCCGACCTAGCCGTTCTGTGTGACGCCGAGCGCGCGATTCTGGCGGCCGACCCGCGCGTCTACCGGGCCTACGCCGACGCCCTGCGGGCCGAGTGCGGCGACGAGCCGGCCGAGGCCGTCCTTCAGGCGCGGATCGCGGTGTTGCGCAACTGGCTCGGCAAGGACCGGCTGTTCGCCACGGCCGCCACCGCCGCCTGGGAAGACGCCGCCCGCAACAATATCGAAGCCGAGTTGGCCCGGGCCGTGCGGGAATTGGCCGCCGCGCGCCCGCCGGAGCCCGCGCCGCGCCCGCCGGAACACCGGCAGATGGCCGAATAAGGCTCCTGGCGCCCGTCATCCACAGGCCTTTTGTTTCTGGCGAACGAGTCGCGGCCCCGCGCCCTAGCCTGGCGTCGGGACCGCGGTTGGCGGCCCAACCCGAACAAGGAGCGATAATCCATGAGCGTTTTTCAAGTCAATTCGGAAACTCTGTCCATGGTCGCGGGAGCGGCCAACGGATCAATCGGCGCCATCCAGTCGGAGATCGCGACCCTGAACGGTCACTGCGCCGAACTCGCCAGCGTTTGGACCGGCGCCGCGGCCAACGCCTTCGCCGGGGCGATGGAACAGTGGCGGGCGGCCCAGCGCACAGTCGAGGAGGCCCTGGCGTCCCTGAGCCAGGCCTTGGTGGCCGCCAGCCACGGCTACGCCGAAGTCGAGCAGGCCAACACCTCGCTATTCGCCCGCTGAGGACCGGCCGGGCGCCGCCAGCGGTCCCGATCTTCGACCAGGGCGGGCGCCGGGCTCGGGGGCCTGATCGGTCGCCGCCGGCTCGGGAACCGGCAGCCAAGCGGTCACAACGGTTTCGCCGGCCTGGTTTGACCCCAGTTTGAGGCCCCCGCCCCGGGCCTCAAGTCGGAGTTGGTGGCCGGCCAGCCCGCCGGCCGGCTGGGCCCCGTCCGGCAACGCCAGCCCGTCGTTGGTGACGGTCAAGACCAACTGCCGCGCGGCATCGTGCCCCGAAAGATCCAACGCCACGGCCACCGCCTTGGCCGAGCCGTGTTTGATCGCGTTGGTGATGGCTTCGTC
>JAITKC010000052.1 GCA_031278665.1 Bifidobacteriaceae bacterium
GGGCGCCCTGATCGCGATTTCGCCAGCCCGCCGGTGGTTTTTTGGCTGGTTCAGAGCTGGGTCTGAGCCGGCGCCGGTCGCGAACGGGATAATGGTTCGGTGACCAACCGACCGCCCGACCACAGCGATGAGCGCTGGACTTCGGTGCGCGGTCAACAGTTCTGGCGCCCGCCCCTGCCGCCGCCCGATCCGCTCAGCCCGTTGGCCCGCCCGCGTTCGCGCTACCAGGGCCCGGTGCCCGGCGAGATCGAACCGCTTGGCGCCCGGGACGCGGTTCCGCCCGGCCAGCCGGGTTCCGGGGGCCCGCCGCCCGATGCCGCCGGGTGGTTTGGGGCCGCCGCTGCGGGGTCGCCCGCCCCCGGGTTGCCGCCGTCCGTCCCCGGCCTGCCGCCGGCCGCCCCCGGCCTGCCGCCGTCCGGCCCCGCGCCGGCCGGTGGGCGGCGATCGGCGCCGGTCGACCCATATTCCTGGCCGCCGACTTATCCCGGGCCGGGCGACTGGCCGGATCATCCGAGTTCGCCGGCGGCCTATCCCGGACGGGGTTGGCCGGGCGACCCGCGGGGGCGTCAGGTTTCGCCGCCATTCGGGCCGGGCGGCGGGGCCTATCCGCCGGCGTCATTCGGGCGCTTGCCGGCCGACGGCTGGGGCGCCCCGCAGCCGATGTCCCGCCGACGGCGGACCGCGATCAAACTGATCGGCATAGTCGTGGTGTTCGCCGTCGCCGTCGCGGCCGTCAACATAGTTTGGGATCTGCTGCGGCACGACGCGACCGAAGTCCCCTCGGCCGCCAACGTGGCGCTTGGGCCGGCTGGACTGCCCGAGGGTTACGAATGGGCGGGGGAGTATCAACAAGGCGGCGACAGACTCATCTGCGGGCCGGTGACCTGGGAATTGGTCGGCGACTACCCGGTCGGCGGGCGCAACGCCGTCGAGGAGGCGGTCGAACTGGCCAGCCAAATGACCGGTGTGGCGATCAACCCGGTCGAGGAGGTGGCGGTGCCGGCGGTCGAGATCACATTCGAATACGTCTCATCGGCGGAACTCGAGAGCCACACGACCGGCAGCGGCGACCACGCCATCGGCTTGGCCATCACCCAGCACACGACTTTCGGAATCACCGAGTCGGAGGTGCTGCTGGACCGCGAGTTTTTCGACAACGCCCTGTCCTCGAACCCGGACCAGGCGGTGTTGACCGTGTTACATGAGATCGGGCACGCCTTCGGCCTGGGCCACTCGGACCTCGACCAGTCGCTGATGTACCCCTACATTTCGGCCCGAACCCGCATTTTCGAGGAGGACGTCGCCGCCTTCGCGGCAGTCGCGCCCGACTGCGGCTGAACCGCCCGGCCTTGGTCTCGCCCGGGCGCCCAGATCAGGCCTGCGGCCCGCGGCGCGCCGGCTTGCCGCCGCGGGTGCGCCGGCGGGCGCGTTTGCGGGGCGCCGGGGCCGAACCGCCCGACCTGCGGCCGCCCGACCCGCCGGCTTCGCCCTGAGCGTCGGGGGACCGGTCGGCATCGGGCGTCGGGGAGCGGCGGCTGTCGGCCGAGCCGTGGGCCCTGGCCTGGGCCTTGGACCGCCCGTCGGTGCGCGGGGCGTCCCCGCCCGGACGTCCCCGCCCGGTCCGGCCGCGGGCCGGGGCGCCCGGCCGGCGCCCGCCGGTTTCGCCGAGGTCCTCCCAGGCCTCGGCCTCCAGGCCGGCGGCGGTGCGCAAGGCTCGCGGCAGCACGCCGGTCGCGTCGGCGGGGATGTCGAGGTCGCTGTAAAGGTGCGGCGAGGTGTGATAAGTCTCCGGCGGATCGGGTTGGCCAATTCCGAGGGCTTTGTCGATCAGCCCCCAACGCGGGACGTCGTCCCAGTCGACAAAGGTGACGGCGGTGCCCTTGTTGCCGGCCCGCCCGGTCCGCCCGGTGCGATGGAGGTAGATTTTCTCGTCTTCCGGGCATTGGTAGTTGATCACGTGGGTGACGTCGTCGACGTCGATGCCGCGGGCCGCCACGTCGGTCGCCACCAGGACGTCGACTTTGGCTTTGCGGAACGCCCGCAGGGCCTGCTCGCGCGCGCCCTGGCCGAGGTCGCCGTGGATGGCGGCGGCCGCGAAACCGCGGCTGACCAATTCGTCGGCCAGGCGGGCGGCGGCCCGCTTGGTGCGGGTGAAGACGATCACCCTGCCGCGTCCGCGGGCCTGCAGGATGCGGGCGATGATTTCGGTCTTGTTCAACCCGTGCACCCGGTAAACCACCTGGTGGATGTTCTGGACGGTGATTCCCTGGTCGTCGGGGTCCTGGACGCGGATGTGGGTGGCCTGGGTCATGTGGCGCCGCGCCATCGCCACCACCGGCCCCGGCATGGTGGCCGAGAACAACATTGTGTGGCGGCCGGCCGGGGTGGCGGCGAGCAGCCGTTCGACGTCCGGCAGGAATCCCTGGTCGAGCATCTCGTCGGCCTCGTCGAGGACCACCGTGCGGGCGTGGGCCAAATCGAGGTGGCGCTGATTCAGCAGGTCGATCATCCGGCCGGGGGTTCCGACAACCACTTCGACGCCCTGTTTGAGGGTTTCGATTTGCGGTTCGTAGGCCCGCCCGCCGTACACCTGGATTATTCTGACCGGCCGGTTCGAGGCGGCGGTCGCCAAATCGGTGGCCACCTGCACCGCCAGTTCGCGGGTCGGCACTATCACGACCGCCTGCGGTTTGCCCGGCGCCGGGAGTTGGTCGAAGCCGTCCTCGCCCGGCGCTACGACCTTTTGCAGCAGCGGAATGCCGAAGCCGAGGGTCTTGCCCGTGCCGGTCTTGGCTTGTCCGATTATGTCGTGCCCGCTCAGCGCCACCGGCAAGGTCAGCGCCTGAATCGGGAATGGGGTGGTGATACCGGCTTTGGCCAGGGCTTCGACGACGCGCGGGTCGGCGCCCAGGTCGGCAAAAGTCGGTTGGGTTTGCGTGCTCAAGTGGATTGTTCCTTGTCTCTCGGCTGTGTGCGGTGGGCGCGCGCCAACGGCGGGTGTCGCGCCGGGCAGCCGATCGCTGAGTAAAGTTTGGTGTTTCCGCTTGCGGCCGGTCAGCCCAATTCGTTCTTCTTCGCCGGATAGCTTACGCCACGCCGCCCGGTCCGCCGTCCGCCTCCGGCGCCGGCCGTTCGCCGTCCGATGCCGTCTCAGGCGCCGAAGCCGCCGCGACGGGTTTGTTTTGGGCCGTTTTGACAGCCGCGATTCGCCCATTGCCACGGCCGGGTGTAGAAAAGACTTGTTCCCAGCGCCGAGTTGCTTTCCGAATTGATTTTCGCGGATCGGCCGGGGAGCGGCGAATTATCACTGGTTTGGTGTCGGGGCCGTTGGCAAAATGACGGCGAAAGCATTTGCGAGTGAGGGAGCGAAAGCGATGGCGCATGTGGCTGGCGTGACAAACGGGTCAAAAAGCGGCGGGGGGGGGGGCGTCGTATAGCCCACTAAAGCCGGGGCGGCCGCCGAGTGGCCGCAACAGCTTGGCGCGCTGGCGTGGGCGCCCGCCTGGCGGGCGCCGGCTGTCGGTGAGGTTTGTCGGTCTGCCGGGCGCCGTGGCGCTGGCGCTGGCGCCTGCCTTCGCGCCGCCCGCCAATGCGGCCTTGGATGATTCCACAATCGCGCTGAATGAGCTTTCCGGGGATCAGTCTTTCCAACACTGGACCTATGACTCCGACGCCCAAGTCGTCACGATCCTGGACGGCGCCGACCTGACTGTGACGGGCGCGGTTTCGAACGGTTTGCGCGTCGTCGTCGACGGTTCGGCGGCGGTCGCTTTGGCGGGCGCGAGCATAACCAACACCACTGCGGGCGCGGCGGCCTTGAAGTTGAACAGCGGCGCCGAAGTGACGCTCACCTTGAACCAGGGCACGTCAAACACGTTTACGGGTACCGGCACGGCGGCCGGGATCAACGTGCCGAGCGGCGCCAAACTGATAATTGACGGCCAGGGCTCCCTCAGCGCGCGCGGCGGCAACAGCGGGAATGCCCAGCGGGGCGCCGGCATTGGCGCCATGGGCGCGGGCAACCCGGCCGGCGATATGGACGCCGGAACCATTGTCATTCGGGGCGACGTAACCGTCACGGCCCAGGGCGGCCTGCGCGGCGCGGGCATCGGCGGCGCCGCCACGCGCCCGCGGGCGGGCGACATCACCATTGCCGGCAATGCGACGGTGACCGCCGTCGGCGGATCGTACGCGGCCGGCATCGGCAGCGGTCCGGACACCAATGGCAGCAACACCGGCAGCGTCACCATCACCGGCGGAACGGTCACGGCGACAGGCGGCGGCGACATTCTAGCCGGCTCCGCTGGCGCGGGCATCGGCGGCGGGGTTCTAAGCCCGGGCGGCCAGGTCAAGATCAGCGGCGGCCTAGTAACGGCGACCGGCGGCTTCAAGGGGTCCGGCATCGGCGGCGGCGACTGCGAACCCGGCGGTGTGACCACCATCACCGGCGGCAAGGTCGTCGCGACCGGCGGAGGGGGCGGCGCGGGCATCGGCGGCGGCGCCACCGGCGCCGGCGGCGAGATCGAGATCGCCGGCGGCACGGTCGCGGCGACCGGCACGGTCGCGGCGGCCGGCGCGGCCGGCGGCGCGGGGATTGGCGGCGGCCTGAACCGACCCGGCGGCGTGATCAACATCACCGACG
>JAITKC010000295.1 GCA_031278665.1 Bifidobacteriaceae bacterium
TGGGCGGCCGTCGAGGCCTCGGGCTATTTGGAGGAGTTCTTCGGCAAGATCGCCCAGGGCGGCGATGTCGAGGCGCTGGCCAAAGAGTACGACGGCAAGATCACGCCGTTGCTGAACGGCTGAAAACCGCCGGCCGTCCGGGCCGGCCTGTCCCCCGACATGGCCGGACCGGACGACCGGCCCTGGAACTGGGGCGCGCCCGGCCGGACGCTATGGCGTCTTCGCCGCTCGCGGGCATCTGCGGCCTGAGGCCGGGCGCGCCCCGCCGGCACAGGCCGGCGGCACAGGCCGGCGGCACAGGGCGGCGGCACAGGGCGGCAGCGCGGCCGGCGTCGCCTCTGGCCGGCCTTGTCCGATGGCGCCGGGGTATCGCAAGACCCGCTTGATGCGTCACAATCTCGATCAGAATCTCGATCACCCGAGTGGAGCCAACTATGACAACGACGACGCCGGCCGCCGCCGGGCCCGATGGGCTCGCGTCGGCCGCCGCCGCCTGCGCGGCCGCGCCGGCCGTCCCGGCGGTCCCGGCCAGCCGGGCGCCCGGGGCCGCGCCCCCGGCTGCGCTTAGCTCCCCGGCCGAACCGGCGGTCGCGGCCCGGGCGGCGCGTGGACTGGCGGCCGGGACTGCGACCGGGTCCGTCTCGCCGCGCCCGGGCGGCCGGCCGCGCCGGCGCCTGGTCTGGACGCCCTACGCGCTGACCGCGCCGGCGGTCGCGATCTTGTTGATCGCGCTCGCCTACCCGGTGGGCTGGCAGTTGGTCACGTCGTTCAAAGAGTTCGGATTGGCCCAGCAATTCGGTCAACCGGCCGAGTTCAACGGGCTGTCAAATTACATCGCCATCGTCACAAACGGCGACATTTGGATGGTGGTGGTGCGCTCGGTCGCATTCTGCTTGGTCAACGCCTTCTTAACCGTCGCGGTCGGCACCGGCTTGGCGACTTTGATGAACGCCGTGGCGAAACCGGTGCGCCTGACTCTGCAAATCTGCTTGCTACTGGCCTGGGCCATGCCGGTGGTGGCCGTCATGACAGTTTGGAACTGGCTATTCGACTGGAATCACGGCACCGTCAACTGGCTGGCCGTCCGCTTGGGGGCGGACCAATACTGGCACCACAACTGGTTGGAGAAACCGCTCTCGTTTTACGCCGTCGCCACCGTGATCATCGTCTGGATGTCAGTGCCGTTCGTCGCCTTTTCGGTCTACGCCGCCCTGACCCAGGTCTCGGGCGAAGTCCTCGAGGCCGCCCAAATCGACGGCGCCAACGGCTGGCAGCGGTTCAGCCGCATCGTCATGCCGTTGGTGCGACCGGTCCTGACGATCGTCCTGCTGCTCCAGATCATCTGGGATCTGCGGGTTTTCACGCAGATCAGGATGCTACAAGACCGGGGCTCGTTTCCATCTCAGACCGACTTGCTGGGCACCTACATCTACCGCGAGGGGGTTGGCGCCAACCACTTCGGCATGGCCGCCGCGATGTCCGTGTTCGTTCTCTTGATAACCATTGTCGCGGCTTGGCCATATGTGCGCTCCCTGATGCGCGAGGAGGCGATCTGATGTCCTGGACGCGGCGCCTTGGCCGTCTGGCTGCCTCGGCGCTGGCTTTGGCGATCGCGCTGATTTGGGTGTTTCCCGTCTACTGGATGGTTAACTCGTCCTTCTTGCCGAATACCAAGTTGACGGCATCGTCCCCCACTTTCCTGCCGTTCGGCGGGTCGTTGACGAACTTCAAACTGGTGCTGTCCCAGGGAAACTTCGCGGCGGCCCTGCGGATGAGCCTGGTCGTAACCCTGATCACGGTGTTTTTCACGCTGCTGTTCGCGTTCGGGGCGGCGCTGGCGATTTCGCGCTACCGCTTCCGGGGGCGCAAGTCATTTGTGTTGGCGGTCCTGTTCATTCAGATGCTGCCGGCCGAGGGCCTGTTCCTGGCCCAATACTCGATGATCCGGTCGATGAATCTGCTGAACACGGTGTTC
The DNA here is from genome assembly GCA_031278665.1 of Bifidobacteriaceae bacterium. GTDB lineage: Bacteria > Actinomycetota > Actinomycetes > Actinomycetales > WQXJ01 > JAIRTF01. The sequence continues at coordinate 1,976 of JAITKC010000295.1, forward strand.
GGCGTGTCGATTATCTATATTGCGGCGGTGGTGCCCTTCACGGTCTGGATGTTGCGCGGGTTCGTCGCCGGCGTCCCCGCCGAGTTGGAGGAGGCGGCCATGGTCGACGGACTGTCGCGCGCCGGCGCTTTCTTCCGGATCACCTTTCCGCTGCTGGCGCCAGGACTGGTGGCCTCCGGCGTGTACGCCTTCCTGCAGGCCTGGAACGAGTTCACGGTGGCGTTGGTGTTACTCCAAGGCGAGACCAAGACGCTGCCGCTATGGCTGCGCGGTTTCATCCAGCAGTCCTCTCAGCACGAGATCGACTGGGGCCAGGTGATGGCCGCCTCAACCCTGGTGGCGGCGCCGGTGATCGTTTTCTTCGTCCTGGTACAGGGCCGGATGACGAGTGGTTTGGTGGCCGGGGCCGTGAAAGGCTAGGGCCATGGAAGTCGTGATTCTGGACTCCGGCGAACAACTCGCCGCGTTGGCGGCCGATGCCGTCGAGCGCCTTTTGGCGGACAAGCCCGACGCCGTGTTGGGGCTCGCCACCGGGTCGTCGCCGCTGTCGTTATATAACGAGTTGGTTCGCCGCCATCAAGCCGGGCGGGTGTCGTTCAGCCGGGCCAGGGCCTTCATGTTGGACGAATACGTCGGCTTGGCGCCGGACCATCCGCAGCGCTATCGCAACGTGATCGAACGGGAAATCGCCGCGCGGGTCGACTTCGGGCCCGGCGCGGTGGCCGGCCCGGATGGCAACGCGGTGGACCTCGCGGCCGCTTGCCGGGCCTACGACCAGGCCATCCGCGACGCAGGCGGGGTCGATCTGCAGATTCTGGGGGTCGGCGCGGACGGCCACATCGCCTTCAACGAGCCGGGCTCCTCGCTCGCCTCGCGCACTCGGATCAAGACTTTGACCCGCCAGACCGTGGCCGACAACGCCCGCTTCTTCGACGGCGACCAGTCGGCGGTGCCGCGCCACGTCGTCACCCAGGGGCTGGCGACCATCATGGAGGCCCGCCACCTGGTGTTGACGGCCCTTGGGCGGCCCAAGGCCGAGGCCGTCCACCAGATGGTCGAAGGCGCCGTGTCAGCCCTCTGGCCGGCCTCGATCCTCCAGTTCCATCCTCATGCGACCGTCCTGTTGGACCGCGACGCCGCCTCCCGCCTTCAGTTGGCCTCCTACTACGAGCACGTCTATTCCGGCAAGCCCGCCTGGCAAGGCCTGTAACCCAGGTGGGCGCCAGGCGCCGCCGGCGGCGACCATTTGCACCGCCTCGCGCCGGCGCCGGTAGGCAATCGCCGGCAGACACCCGCGTCGGCCTGGGCGGGTAGGGCGGTCCTTGGTGATCAAACTGGCCTGAGGGCGGCGTTCGCCCGTTCCGAGGCCAGTTTAATCACCGGCGACCCCGCCGCCGCCGTCCCTGGTGTCGCGGGTCGGAGATGGTCGCGGGCTTGGGCGCGTTCCGGCTGGAAATGCGAGCAATTTCAACATGCTGATCCACTGGTGGATCAAGAAGTGAAAACTACTCGCGTTTCGGCCCTCGGAGGGGCCGTTGGGG
>JAITKC010000296.1 GCA_031278665.1 Bifidobacteriaceae bacterium
CGACAATTTCCCTGGTCGAACGCATCGAGACCGACAATTTCCCTGGTCGGACGCATCGACACCGACAATTTCTAGGCCGAAACGCATCGACACCGACAATTTCCCCGGTCGGACGCATCGAGACCGACAATTTCCCCGGCGTTTTTTATAGAGACCGACAATTTCTCTGGTGTTTTTTATCGAGACCGACAATTGTTGTGGTCCCGAAAACAGTCGCGACGGTCTGACCTGCGACAACGCGAAAAGGCCTCCTAGAAATTGTCGGTCTCGATGCAAAAGGCCAGAAGAATTGTCGGTCTCGATGCAAAAGGCCAGAAGAATTGTCGGTCTCGATGCAAAAAGTCGGAAGAATTGTCGGTGTCGATGACATCGTCGCGGCAATCGCCGTTCTCGACGCGGAATGGCGCCGGAGTTGTCGTTGTCGATCCGGGTCGGGGCGGGCGTCGGCTTCAGGCGGCGGCTCAAAGCCGGCGGCGCTTGACGGCGCCGCAAGCCCGTCTTAGCCCACCCGGGACGCCGACTCGCCACCACTGGATCTGCAGTCCGTCGGCGGCCGCGATCAGCACGCGGGCCAGCCAGTCGGCGCTCTCCGGGGCGAGGCGCTTGGTCTTGCGCAAGCCCGCGGCCAGGCCGGCCGCGAAGCGGGCGGAGCACTCGCGCATGTGGGAGCGGTCGGGATGAGACGCGCGGCTGCGCCATCGGAACCGCCTTGGGCTCGGGCTTGACGCCAGCGAAAACCTGAATTACATTGTAAATTGAGTTCAGTTCAAGTTTATCAACGGAGCCAGAATTTGGACGCCACCGACACTCCCAACACGCCAAACGCGGCCGGGCCTCCGGACGCGGCCAACGCGGCCAACGCGGCCAACGCCCCCGACACTGCCAGCGGCGCGCCAGACGCGGACGCACTGCACCGGCCGGGCTATTACACCCGCAAGCTCGGCCGCTTCGGACCCCTGATGCTGATCGGGACACTGTCATGGTCCGTGCCGTCGGGCGCCTTCGGCACGCTCAGCCAAGCGCTGTTCGCCGAGATGGACCCAGCCGCCAAGATTCGCATGGCGGCGATCGCGGCCACCATCGCGTCCATCAGCGGGGCGGTCGCGGTCGTCATCGGCGGCCTGGCCTCTGACCGCACCCGCTCGCGGTTCGGCCGGCGCAAACCATGGCTGCTGGCCGGCTCCGTCTTCGCCGCCGCCGCGATGCTGGTGGTCCCCTTCACAAACAGTTTCGCCGTGGTGGTGACCCTGTTCGCGTGCCAGCAGATCGGCTGCAACATCTTGGTGGCGGGACTCTCGGCGCTGCTGCCAGATCACGTCCACAAGAACCTGTTGGGTCGGGCGTCCGCCCTCAGCGGGCTCGGCAACCTGCTTGGCGGCGCCTTGGGCGGCCTCGTCGCCGCCGGGCTGATCGCCGTGCCCAAGATTGGCCTCGCCATCACGCCTTGGACCATGGTGGTGGCCGCCGTCCTGCTCTGCTGGCTGCTGCCGACCATCCCCAGCCAAGGCCAGGCGGTCGAGCCGCTGTCGCTGGCGTCCATCGCGAAATCGCTGCGTCCACCGGGGGACCGCGACTTCTGGCTGGTCTTCTCCGGCCGGGTCTGCTTCCTGCTCGGCCTGCTGACCACCTTCGCCTACCAGCTCTACATCTTGACCGACTACTTCCGCGCCGACGAGGCCACCACCCAGGGCATGATCGCCCTCTCCGGAATCCTGTTGGCCGTCGGCGCGGGGGTCTTCACTGTGGTCATGGGCCCGTTGTCGGACCGTGTGGGACGGCGCAAGCCCTTCGTCATCGGCGCCGGAATTGTCGGCGCGGCCGGTGTGGCGCTGCTGCTGACCTCGCACAACGTGGTGGTCTTCCCCATCTCGATCGCCGCCCTGTCGATGGCCTACGGCACCTTCATCTCCGTTGACCAAGCGATGATGGTTCAAGTCCTGCCGAACCGGCAAAACGCCGCCCGCGACCTCGGCTTCCTGACCGTCGCCAACACCGCGCCGGGCATTGTGGCGCCCGGCTTGGCCGGCCTGCTGGTGACCCTGGCCGGATACCCGGCGGTCTTCGTCGGCGGTCTGATCCTGACCGCCGCGTCCGGAGCGTTCCTAATCAGCGTCAAGAGAGTCAGGTGAGCGACATGCCCCAAACCCAGCCATTCCCGCCGGACTTCCTCTGGGGGGCCGCCACCTCCGCCCACCAGATCGAGGGCAACAACCTCGGGGCGGACTGGTGGCACATCGAGCACCAGGCGAACGCCTTCACCGAGGAACCGTCCGGCGACGCCTGCGACTCTTACCAGCGCTGGCGCGAGGACCTGGAACTGGTGGCGGGCGCCGGGCTGAACTCGTACCGCTTCTCTATCGAATGGGCGCGCGTCGAGCCGGCGCCGGGCGCCTTCTCGCGCGCCCAGTTGGCGCATTACGCGCGGATCATCGAGGCCGCCGCCGAGTTGGGCCTGACCCCCTTGGTCACCCTGCACCACTTCACCAACCCGGCCTGGTTCGCCGCCATGGGCGGTTGGGCCTGCGACGAGGCGCCGGCGCTATTCGCCCGCTACTGCGCTCAGGTCGCTTCGATCCTTGAGCCGGTGGAACACGTCTGCCTCATCAACGAGCCGAATATGGTGACGCTTTTCCCGGTCATCGCCTCGGCGGGAGGGATGGCCGCCCTGGCCGCCCTGCCCGTCCCGGACCCGGCCCACGTCCGGGGGATCATCCAGGCGCACGATGCCGCTCGCGCCGTTTTGCGCCAAAAGTTGCCCCAGGCCCGCCTCGGCTGGTCCATCGCCAGCCAGACCTACCACCCCGAACCGGGGGCCGAGCAACTCGCGGCCGAATACCAACGCGTCTCCGAGGACGTCTTCTACGACGCCGCCGGCGGCGACGATTGGATCGGCCTCCAGGCTTACACCTGCCGCCGCGTCAAAGCCGTTGACGGCCAGCTCCGCGCCGCCCCCCGGGCCGGTTCCGAGCGCACGCTCAGCGGTTGGGAGTATTACCCGGACGCGCTCCAGGAGTGCGTTCGCCGGGTGGCGGCCATGTCCGGCCTGCCGATCTTGGTGACCGAGAACGGCA
>JAITKC010000317.1 GCA_031278665.1 Bifidobacteriaceae bacterium
GGTTGACCTCCGCCGAATAGTCCCAGCCCGCGGTCAGACCGCAGAAAGGAGTGTCGGTGCTGATATTCACCCCGTTGACCACCGAACCGGACGGGCTGTAGACGGATGACGCGCCGCCATTTCGGCCGCCCTTAAAGTCAATCATGTGCAGGGTGGAATCGCCCAAGTGCTTGAAGATCGGTCCCAGGGCGAGCGTGTCTCCGGCGGTGGCGGCGGTGCCGTTGTCGGTGTCCCCCGCGTCGAACCGGACAAGGTTGTTGGATGTGTCGAAGGTGTTGTAGAGCCAAGGATCAAAGACGGCGCGTATTTCGTCCTCGTCCAACCAGCGCTTGATCCAGAGCTGGTTGCGCGTGAACTGGCCATCCCAGCCGTTGAGGAAGGTGACGGCGTCCGCACGGTCGGCGCTCATCCAGCTTTGGGCAAGGCTCACCCCCCCAAGCGCGATGGCGCCAGAGACCAGCAACGCCACCGGCTTGACCAGTTGGCGTGGCAGGCGTCGAAGGACGCTGGTCACAGAAAGGGTGGATGAGTTCTTGGCGTTACGGTGAGCGCTCATCGACAAACTTCCTTGCAATAGGTTCCAGCCCCTGACGGGGTTCGGCCAAAAAGCCCGCCCGGTCCGCGCCGCGGGCGACGGCTAGGACCGAGGCCGGCGGGATCGCTCCATCGCCCCGCGGCAAAATGCGGAGCGGTGGGGCAAGCCCCCCGCGCACGCGGCAGGAGGGAACTCCTGCTGCGGGCTACCCAGAGACTATTGGCTTGGCAACCGGGTTTGTGGGACAACTGCGTAGTTCCGCTCATGCCGGTGTTTCCCTTTCATCGGCCCTCCCGCCGGCATTGACCTGGGCAGACGCCGCCCAAACCGATTTGAGACGGGATTTACCGCCTGCGGGCGCGGCCAAGAACCCCCGCCCGATTGACAATTCGCCGGCCTCGCCGCAACCCGGCTCCCCGCCGCGGGGCGACCGGGCGCCCGGGCGGCGGCATCGGGCAATTGAGAACGGCGCGGAAGCCTGTGCCGCGCGACCCGCGGCGTTTATCCGACACCGGGCGGGGGACCGGCCGCGCGAGGCGGTGGATTAGTGTATCTTCCCGTTGAGTTTCATCCGCTCGGCCGGCCGGAACGTTCTCGCGACGCCCGGCATGTCAAGGCTCCGGCAATAAGGGGGAATGACGACGTGGCGCGACACACCGGCATGACAGACAACGACGCGAACTCGAGTCGATTCGCCAGTTGGATCGCCCGCGTGCTGGCGATCGCCCTGGGGCTGGCGGCGATCGTCGGCCTGGCGGTGCTGGCCAAACTCGGCGTCCTGCCGACACCCTGGCTGATCGGCGCCGCCTTCGCGACGGCGCTGGTGGCCGGCGCGGTCGCGATTGGGCTGTGGCGCACCCGCGTCCCGCCCTCCTGGTTCCGGTTCGCCGGCTTGAGCCTGGTGGCGGTGTTGGCGATCGCCGGCTCGGCGCTCGGCGTCAAAGCCGTGGGCGACGTGCAGGGATTCGTCAATCGGGCCGCGCCCAGCCAGCCGAAGAGCGAATACGTGGTGATCGCCCTACAAGACCACGAGGCCACCGAGGCGTCGTTGAGCGGCCAGACGATGGGCGAACTCGCGAACGACGCGAACCGGCAGGCCGTCGAGGCGAAACTACAAGGCCGGTTCGACTCCCAGTTCGTCGCCTGCGCCGATCCGACCGAGTTGGCGGCCGCCTTGACCGCCAAAGACTTCGACGCCGCGGTGCTCGACTCGAGTTTCCTCGCCATCTACGAGGAATCCGACCCAGACTTCTTCGAGTCGATCCAAATCATTTACACATTCGACCTGGACGCGCCGGCCGGGGCCGCCCCGCCGCCAAGCGCCAGCCCCAAGCCGGCCGGGGAATCCTTTGTCGTCTACATCTCCGGGATCGACACCGCCGGGTCGATCAGCAAGGTGTCGCGCTCAGACGTCAACATTTTGATGGCGATCAACCCGGACACCGGCAAAATCGTCTTGGTCAACACGCCGCGCGACTACTACGTCCAACTCCACGACACGACCGGCACCAAAGACAAGCTGACACACGCCGGAATCTACGGCGTCCAGAAATCCATCGACACGCTACAGGACCTCTTCGGCGTCAAGATCGACTACTACACCCGCGTGAATTTCTCGTCATTGGTGAAGATCGTGGACACATTGGGGGGCGTTGACGTGAATGTTGACCAGGCCTTCACCTCCAGACACGGCGGTTACCACTTCACCGAGGGCGTCAACCACATGAACGGCGACCAGGCGCTCGGCTTCTCGCGCGAGCGCTATTCCTTCGCCGCCGGCGACCGCACCCGCGGCCAGAACCAGCAGAAGGTCATCACCGCCCTGATCGAAAAGGCCTCGCAGCGCTCGAACCTGCTGCGCTACAACGAACTGCTCGGCGCGCTCGAAGGGGCCATCGAGATGAACGTCCCGATGGAGCAGATCGCCAGCGTTGTCCGCCAGCGCCTGGAGGACGGCAAGTCATGGCGGGTCGAGTCGACCAGCGTGGACGGCCAGGGGGCCAGTATGCCGACCTATTCGATGGGCGCGCAAAAGCTCTACGTCATGATCCCCGACCAGGCCACAGTCGACGCCGCGAGCCAAAAGATACAAGCCGTCCTGGACGATTCGCCCTGACCCGCCCGCCGCCGCGCCAAGCCCCGGCGGGCTGGTTTAGGGGCCCGGCCTGGGGCTCACCGGTTGGCCGCGACCAGGCGCGCCGTGCGCGCCACGGACCGAGCGCTGGCCAGAGCCAGGCCGGTGGCGACAAACCCGGCGATCGCCATGGCGGCGAACCCGGATTGATAGCCCACCTTGTCGATCAGTTGGCCGGCCAGCGACGCGCCGACCGACACGCCCAGGCCCAAAGCGGTGCCGACCCAGGCCAACCCCTCGGTCAGGCGCTGAGTCGGCACCAAGGACTGCATCAACGCGTTCAGGTTGATCATGGTCGGGGCGATGGTCAAACCGGCCACCAGTCCCACCACGCTCAGGAACAGCGGATCGGACGCGAACAACACCGCCACGCAGGCCAGCGACAACAACCCGAGGCAGATAACCCAGCGCCGGGCCACCGACATCACCCAACTGCGGGTGCCGTAGGCCAGGCCGCCGGCGGCCGAGCCAAGCGAGATGGCGCCCAGAACCGCTCCCGACAAATGCTTGACGCCCCACTCCTCGGTCGCCGCGACCACCGTCACATCGCAGGCCCCGAACAAGGCGCCGACCATGACGGTCACGCCCGCCACCGCCGCCACGCCGGGGAACAGCACAATCAACCGGCCCGCCCCGGGACGAACCGCGTGATCGGCTTCGCCCTCGCCGGCCTTTGCGGCCCGCGACCGCCTGATGTTCGGGACCGGCGGCTCAGTCGACCGCAGCGAGTAAAACCACAACGCCCCAACCGCGCCCAGAATCACCGGCGCCACCAAACCGGCGCTGGGCGCGACCTGGGTGGCCAAGAAAGTCGCCGCCACCGGTCCGATCACAAAACAGAGTTCGTCCAGAGTCGACTCCAACGAGAAAGCGGTGTGCAATTCCCGGGCGTTGTGGACAACTAAATTCCACCGGGCTCTGACCATGGCGCCCGGGGCGCCGCCAGTCGCCCCCGAGACCATCGCCGGGACGAACAGCATCCAAGCCGGGACGCGCATCGCGCCCATGACCACCATCACGGCCAACGTGCCAGCTGAGATCAGGGCCGCCGGCAACATCACCCGGCGCTGACCGTGGCGGTCGACTAAATTCGACAGAATCGCCGTGCCGACCGCCCAGGCGACGACATTGGCGGCCGAAATCCCGCCCGCCAGGCCATAAGACTTGTAGATTCCCGAGACCATCATGACCGTCCCGATGCCCATCATCGACCCGCCCGCCCGCGCCAACAGGGCGGCCCCGCAAAAGGCGGCCGCACCTGGGATTTTAAGCAGGTCGATATATGGGCGCACGAACTCAACATCATACGACTCCAAGATGAACCGAATGTGACGCGAAGGGTCTCGATCCGCCGCCGCCGGCCCGGTTCGGGGCGGTTAAGATTTGGGGACGTGACACATCTGCTCGGCGTCATCCCAGGCGCCGCTCCGCTCTTACTAGTCGCCGGCGCCGACTTGGCGGACGCCGCCCGGTCGATTCAGTCGCCGCCACCGGTTCCGGTGGGCGAAGGCATAGCCGTCGTTGTCGCCGAACCGGGGACGCCGCCGCCGCCGGGCGCGCGCTGGGCGCCGGCCCGGACCGCTCTGCCGGACCTGCCGCCGTCCGCCCAGCCGATCGCCTTGCGGGCTCTGGCGGTCGCCAACTGGCGAAGCCGCGCCCGGTTCTGCCCGGCCTGCGGCGGTCCGGTCGAGCCCACCGCCCACGGTTACAACTGCCTGCGCGAGGATCGGCCGGTTTTCCCGCGCACCGACCCCTGTGTCATCACAGCCATCCTCGACTCAGGCGGGCGGCTGCTTCTTTGCCATGCCGCGAACCATCCGGACCGCCTCTACACCCTGGTGGCCGGCTTCGTCGAGGCGGGCGAATCGCTTGAGGACGCGGTTCGGCGCGAAGCGCTCGAGGAAGTCGGCGTCGAAGTCTCCCGGCTCCAATTCATCCGCTCCCAGCCATGGCCCTTCCCCGGCTCGCTGATGGCCTCTTTTTCGGCCCTGGCCAGCGCCGAAGCCATCACCGTGGACGGCCGCGAGATACTCGACGCGGCTTGGTTCACGCGGGCCGAACTGACCCACGCGCTCAACTCCGGCGCGGTCGCCCTGCCGCTGGATTACTCGGTCGCCCGCCAAACAATCGAGTCCTGGCGCACCGGCCGCGGCTGGCGCGGCTGGCGCGGCTGGCGCGGCGAGGTCCCCAGACCTTAGCGGACAACCGCGGCGCGGGCCGGCGCCAAGCCCACGCCAATCGGGTCAGGGGCGATGGGGCAGGCGGGGGATGGGGCGGCCGGCGGCGGCCAAGTCTTGGCGCAGTTCGCGCGGGAGGGCGAAGGCCAGCGCGTCCGATGCGGCGGCGACCTCCTCGCGTTGGTCGAACCCAAACTTGGCCAGTTCGGCCAAAGCCTGCTCGACCAGTTCCTCTGGCACCGACGCGCCCGAGGTCAGGCCCACCGTGTCGGCGCCGGCGAGCCAGTCGGCCTCGATTTCGGCGGCCGAATCGACTCGATAGGCGGCCCGCGCGCCGTGTTGAAGCGCCACCTCGACCAGCCGCACGGAGTTCGACGAATTAGCCGATCCGACCACTATCACCAGATCGCTGCGGCGGGCGAGCTGTTTGACCGCGCCCTGGCGGTTCTGGGTCGCATAGCAGATGTCGTCGGACGGCGGATCGGTCAACTGGGCGAAACGGCGGCGCAGCCGGGCCACCGTCGCCAGAGTCTCATCGACTGACAAAGTGGTCTGGGAGAGCCAGGCGACTTTGGCCGGGTCCGGCACCGCGACGGCATCGACGTCCGCCGGCGAGTCGACCACCCGGATCGCCTCCGGCGCCTCGCCGGCGGTGCCCTCGACTTCCTCATGTCCTTGGTGGCCGATCAACACAATCGAATAACCCCGGCCGGCCAACTTGCCGACTTCGCGGTGAACCTTGGTGACCAGCGGGCAGGTCGCGTCGATCACCCGCAAACTCCTCGCCTCGGCCTGGGCGCGCACGGCCGGGGAGACGCCGTGGGCGGAGAACACCACCCGGGCGCCGGGCGGCACCTGGTCGAGTTCGGCCACAAAAACCGCTCCCAACGCCGCCAAGCGGCCGACCACGTGTTTGTTGTGGACAATCTCCCGGCGAACGTAGATCGGCGGGCCGTAAAGAGACAAGGCCCGCTCGACCGTCTCGACCGCTCGGTCGACGCCGGCGCAGTAGCCGCGCGGCGCGGCCAACAGCACACGGCCCATTAGGCGCTTTGACCGGTTTCGGGGAGCGAGCCGGCCGCCGCGGCGCCAAGATCCCGATCCGCGCCGGACTTGGGGGCGTCCGAGGGGCCGCAGCCGCCGTCTTCCAAATGGGCCGTGACCTGGTCCCGCCAAGACCGCTCCGCCCGGTCGCGGACGCCCGCCAAAATCCGGCGAGTCGTCGCGAAACTGATCCAATTGGCCGCCTTGACCGCCAACCCCGTGCGCCACTTGGTCCAGGCGTAACGCTCGCGCGCGACTAGGCGCGTGCCGGCCGGGCCCTCGGGCTCCAGGACAAAGGCCCACGAAAAGCTGAAATCCCGAACCGGCCCGCCCGGCCGGGCGCCCAGAGCGCTCGACAACACCAGCGCCCGGCCGTCGTCGCTTTCGGCGACCCCCAAGCAAACCGATTCCGCCAGTTTGACCAGGTCGCCGACCGCGAGGTTTTGCCATTCGGGCTCCAACCGGTCGCAACTGTAAAACCCGGCTTTGTCGGCCCCGATCTGGACCAGCCAAGGCCAAACCTCCCGCGGCGGCGCGTCGATGCCGATCGCCCGGGTGGCCTGCAACACCGGCTGCGGAATCAGCTGGTCGCCGGGAAGAACGCAGCGCTGTTCGGCGATAGTCGCCCCCCAGCGAAGCTGCCAACGCCAAGCCGCCAGGGCGCCGACACCGGCGCCGGCCATCAGCAGGTGCCCCAACACGACTTTGCCTTTGCGCTTCGCCATGTTCCCAGTCTCTCACCTGCCGGACGCCGGTCCCCGGCCAATCCGCCGGCGCCGGCGGCGGGCGGAGGGGCCGAATCGCCATGGCAGAATTGGGCGGGCGGAACCGAACACCCGCCATGGGGCCGGACGCCGGTCCGAAGACCGCGTCCGCAGTCCCCCGGGACCACATTAAGGAGCCTGGCCATGGCCGAAATCAGGTACGGCGCCACGCCGCCAACCGGCGCCGGCGGAACCGGCGCCGGCGGGGCGACCGGCCGAACGGCCGAACTCCCGTGAACGACTCCTCGCCCACCGCACCGTGGCCGGTCGCGCGCATATCCGAACTGGTCAAAGGCTACGTCGAGCGGCTTGGCGCGGTCTGGTTAGAAGGCCAGGTGGTCCAGTTCAACCGGCGCGCCGGCATGGCCTTCGGCGTGTTGCGGGACCTCAACCAAAACGTCTCGATCGACATCGCCGTCCCCGGCGCCGCGCTGGTCGGCCTGGAATTGCGCGAAGGCGCCCGGGTGGTGGTCAACGGCAAGTTCGAGTTCTGGACCAAACAAGGCCGCCTGTCATTCAAAGTCCGCGAAATCCGGCTGGCCGGCGAGGGCCAACTGCTGGCCCAACTCGAACAGCTCAAGCGCCGGCTGGCCGCCGAAGGCCTATTCGCCTTGGAGCTCAAGAAACCTCTGCCATTCGCGCCCCGGCTGATCGGCCTGATCTGCGGGCGCGACTCCAAAGCCGAGCACGATGTCGTCGAAGTCGCCACCCGCCGCTGGCCGGCCGCCCGCTTCGCCATCCGCAACACCGCCGTCCAAGGCCCGGCCGCGGCCGCCCAGGTGATCGCGGCGCTGGCCGAACTGGACGCCGAGACCGAAGTCGACGTCATCGTCATCGCCCGCGGCGGCGGCTCCCTCGAGGACCTGCTGCCGTTCTCCGACGAGTCCCTGATCAGGGCCGTGGCGGCCGCTTCGACGCCGGTGGTGAGCGCGATTGGGCACGAGCCGGACTCCCCCATCCTCGACTTGGCGGCCGACTTCCGGGCCGCCACGCCAACCGACGCCGGCAAGC
>JAITKC010000326.1 GCA_031278665.1 Bifidobacteriaceae bacterium
TCACGGTGCTGCGACTGGTCTTGGATCAGGTCAGCGCCAAACGCCGCCGGGATTCCTGACGCCGCCGGTCGCCGGGCCGGCTCATCGATCGCCGGGCGCCCAGGTCAAGATGTCGCCGGGTTGGCAATCGAGGGCCCGGCAGAGCGCGTCCAGAGTTGAGAAGCGGACCGCCTTGGCGCGGCCGTTCTTGAGGATCGACAGGTTCGCCGGGGTGATCCCGATCAGCGCCGCCAACTCCCCCACGGCCATCTTCCGGCGCGCCATCATGACGTCGAGGTCGACGCCAATCGGCATCAGATCACCTCCGCCAACTCGTCGGCCTGGGAGGTGGCCTGGACCAGCAGCGCCTTCATCGTCGAAACCACCAGCGCGCCGGCGGCGCCGGCCGGCAGGGCGATCAGGCAGGCGGCCGCAGCCCCCGGCGGCCCTTTGGTGGCGAATAGCGAAACCCACAGCCAGGGAAGGACGGCGGCCGTCTCGACCCAGAGCGCGATGACGACGACGTCGACCCAGCGCGCGGCGGCCCCCGAGAACACGACGCCTCTGGCCGCCATCGAGGCCAGTTTGACCAGGGCGAGCCCGGCCAGGTCGGCCACGGCCATCATGAACTCGGCCAAAATCAGCAACGGCCAGCGCAGGTGGGCGAACTCCGGCGCCGATTGGGCCGCCTCGGCGGCGATCAACGGAACGACAAACACTTGGCAGGGCGCCATGAGCGCCATCAAGAGGATTATCAACGCCCGCGCCAACCGCGTCTTCGTCATGCCAACACCTCGATTTCATATCGTTTTACGATAGAATACCATCGTTTACCGATATGCGAAGCCAACCGGGCCGGCTGCCGCCCCCACGCCGCGGCCGGGCCTCGGCGGGGTCGCGCCGGGGACGCGCCGGAACCGGGTCAGGCGGCCGGCGGGCGCCGGGGTCTTCGGCTGGCCCGGCCGAGCAACCAGTCGGCGACCACGAAAACATAGCCGAAGGCGATCAAGGTGACGCTCAACACCAAGATTTGCAGGGCGACGCCGCCCACGCCGTTCGCCGCCACGTCCATGAACGGGTACGGATAGCGGCGGCCTTCGCCGAAATCCCCGCCAAGCGCCGGCCAGAGAAAGGCGAACGTCAAATATGCGTACGGGATGATGGCCCACAAGGGCGGGTCGAACCAGCGCAGCCGCCCCTTCGGGGCGAACAAGAACCAGTCCGCGATCGCCAAACAGGGCGTGACGATGTGAATCAGATCATCGGTCAAGGTGAACGGCACATAAACGCTGTCGCCCTGGACGTAGAAGGTCGGCGCCAAGATGACCAGGTAAATCACCATGGTCACGGTTATCGCCATCATCACCGCCGCGCCCAGGCGGGGCCAGGGCGCCGCACCGCCGCGCGGGCCGTGGCGAACGATGTCGCCGATCGTGACTCCGACCATCACGAGCATCCAGACCAGCACCAACACGTTGCTCTGGGTGGTGTAGAAGGCGAAGGTCGACCAGACCGGATCATCGCCAAACAATCCGATCAGACGGGCCAACCCGGTCGCTATCAGGACCACGGCCGCCATCCGAAACACCAATGCGACATAACGCTGGGTGATCGCCATAGGCCGCAGTCTATCGAGAGCCGGCCCCTCGACGCGCAATCGGGCGCCTGGTCGCGCCTCGCCCCGGCGCCGCCGCGTCACCCCCGGCGGCGACGCGCCCCGACGGCATCGACACCCCGCCGCCGGTCGGCCTGACAGCGCGCGGCCTGCCTTTGATCGATTGTCCGCGCCCTCCCTACCCGGGGCTTGCCGGACGGGATGATTAGCTGAGGCTAACCTGAATCCGTGTCTATGTCAGTCTCCGCCACCAACCGGGACGGCCAAGACGGCCAAGACGGCCACGACGGCCACGACGGCCACGACGGCCGGGCGGGTCGCGGCGGCTTCGACGCGCCCGGGGGCGGCGCTCCGCGCGGGCGGCGCCGCTGGGCGGCCGCGGGCGCGGCCGCGCTGCTGGTCTTGGTCGCGGTGGTCGCGAGCCTGCTCCTGGGCAGCAACCTGATAGACCCCATGGCCGTGCTCCGGCGCCTGGCCGACCGCTCGGCCGACACCGACGCGGTGGTCTGGGGTTCGCGGGTGCCGCGCACGGCGCTTGGCCTGATGGTTGGCCTTTGCCTGGGCTGCGCCGGCGCCGTGATGCAAGGCCAGACGCGCAACCCGTTGGCGGATCCGGGGATTTTCGGCGTCTCCGCCGGGGCGAGCTTGGCGGTGGTGCTCGGGGCGAGGCTGCTCGGTGTCACCTCGATGATCGCCACCATCTGGTTCGCGTTGGCCGGGGCGATGGCCGCGACAGTGGTGGTGTTCCTGGTCGCGGCCCTGGGCCGGGGATTATCCAGCCCGGTGCCGCTGGCGATCGCGGGCACGGCGGTTTCGACCCTGCTGGTGGCGGTGACCTCGTTCTTGGTCATCACCGACGAGGCCACGCTGGCGGCCTGGCGGATCTGGGTGATCGGCTCCTTGTCGGGACGCACGCTCGACGGCGTCGGCGTGGCGCTGGCCTGCGCGGCGGTTGGCCTGGTTTTCGCCGCGGCCGGCTGGCGGTCGCTGAACTCACTGGCCCTGGGCGCCGAATTGGCCCGGGGACTGGGCGAAAACCTGATCCGCGCCCGTTTAGTCGGTTTGTGCGCGATCACTTTTCTGACCGCCAGCGCCGTGGCGGTGACCGGCCCGATCGGTTTTGTCGGCTTGACCGCCCCGCACATCGCGCGGGCCGGCGTGGGCGGCGACCACCGCTGGCTGATCCCCGTCTCCGGCCTGGTCGGGGCCGGCGTTCTGCTGAGCTGCGACGTCGTCGGCCGGTTGCTTGGCGACAACAGCGAAACGCCCGTCGGCGTGGTCTTATCAGTCCTCGGCGGGGCGGCCTTCGTCGCGATAGTCCGCCGCGTCCGATTGGCCCGCCTGTGACCCCGCGCCTGACCCCGCGCCTGACCCCGCGCCCAACCGGCCGGACCGCGCGAATCCGGCTGACAACGGCCCTCAGCCTGGCGACCACGCTGGTGGTGGCCCTGCTCGGGCTGGCGGCCGGGTCGGCATCGTATAGTTTGGCGGAAATCGCCGGAGTCTTGGCCGGGTTCGGCTCCCCGGCCGACCAACTGGTGTTGATCGAGTTCCGGGCGCCCCGGGTGGCGGCGGGCCTGGCCGTGGGCGCGAGCCTGGGCCTGGCCGGCGCGCTGACCCAAACTTTCGCCCGCAACCCGCTGGCCACCCCGGACATCTTGGGCGTGACGTCGGGGGCCTCGCTCGGCGCGGTAGCCGCGATCTGCCTGGGCGGCGGAACCTACGCGGTGGCCGCGCCGCTCCTGGCCCTGGGCTTGCCGGCGGCCGCCGCGGTCGGGGCGCTGGCCGCGGCCGTGGTCGTCTACGGTTTGGCTTGGCGGGGCGGAGTGGACAGCTACCGGCTCATTCTGATCGGCATCGGCGCCACGGCCGCCTTGGGCGGCGTCACCAACTACTTGGTGGCGCGGGCCCAGATCACCGACGCCTCGGCGGCGGCGCAGTGGATGGTCGGCAATTTGGCCGGCGTCTCCTGGGTCAGCGTTTGGCCGGTGGTGGTGGTCTTGGCGCTGGTTTGGCCGTTCGCGGCGGCCCAGTCGCGGGCCTTGGACGTGAGCCAACTCGGCGACGATTTGGCGTCCGGCCTGGGCGTCGACTTGAACCGCCACCGCTTCGCCGTGCTCGGCTGCGCGGTCGCCTTGACGGCGGCGGCCGTCGCCGCCAGCGGCCCGGTCGAGTTCGCGGCTTTTGTCTCCCCCCAGATCGCGCTCCGCCTGGCGGCCGCCGCGCGACCGCCTTTGGCGGCGTCGGCCCTGGTCGGGGCCTGTTTGGTGACGGGGGCGGACGCCTTGGCGCGCGGTCCGCTGCCCGGCGACACGCCAGTCGGCATCATCACCGCGATCATCGGCGCGCCGTATCTGCTTTGGCTGTTGATCCGCCACCGACCTGGCCAGGAGGCATTGTGACCACGACCGAGACCAACCCGACCGGCCCCGCGAACAGCCAGGCCGGCCCCGCCCTGGAGGCTGTGGACGTGACTTTGGGCTATGGCGGCGAGCCGGTTTTCGCCTCGCTCCACCTGAGCGTCGAGCGCGGGCGCGTCACCACTTTGGTCGGCGCCAACGGCAGCGGCAAGTCGACGTTGCTGAAGGCCTTCGGGCGGCTGCTGGCGCCTAGCCGCGGCGCCATCAAACTAGATGGCGCCGCGTTGGCGACTATGGCCGCCCGCCAGGTCGCGCGCCACCGCGCCATCTTGCCGCAAAGGCCGTTGACGCCGCCGGCCACCACTGTCCGGGAGTTGGTCTCGCGCGGCCGCCATCCGCATCAGGCTTGGTTTCGGCCTTGGACGGCGCACGATGCCGCCGCCGTGGCCGCCGCTCTCGAGGCGACCGAGTTGACCGCGTTGGCCGAGCGCGACGTGTCAACTCTGTCCGGCGGGCAAATCCAGCGGGCCTGGATCGCTCTGATCTTGGCCCAGGAGACGCCGCTGGTGCTGTTGGACGAGCCGACCACGTTCCTTGACCTGGCCCACCAATTGGAGGTGTTGCGGCTGGTCCGCCGGATAAACCGACAGCGCGGCGCGACTGTGCTGATGGTCTTGCACGATTTGTCCTTGGCGGCCCGGTTCTCCGACCGGCTGATCGCCCTTGGCGGCGGCCGGGTGATGGCGGACGGCCCCGCCTGGGAGGTGCTGACCCCCGACCTGCTGAAGGCCGCCTTCGGGCTCGACGCCCAGGTCATCGCCGACCCGGCGACCGGCACCCCGCTGGTGGTGCCCGCCTCGGACCCGGCCGCCTGAACGCGGTTGGGCCGCCATCGGGCGCCCGCAGGGCTTCGGCAAAGTCGTTGGAATGCGGCGTGCTGGCGTGGCATGCGGGCGGGAAGCCGATGTCCAGAACCCCGCGCACGATGCCCTCGGCGGCGACGTGCGGGCATTTCTGGACACCCGAACCGGCGGGGCCCAACCCACCGCCGGGCAGGTCGCCGCGAAACGCCTGGTCAACGGGTCGGGCCGGCCGGCGGCGGCGAACCGGCCGGCAAGC
>JAITKC010000178.1 GCA_031278665.1 Bifidobacteriaceae bacterium
CGAGGCCGAATTGACCAACGCCTCGCGGCGGGCCGAGGAAATGGTCGGCTCGGCCGAACGCGAGGCCGCCCGCGTGATGGGCCAGATAGCCTCCGAGGAGGCCGAGCGGCGGGCCTCGCTGGAACGCGAGATCGCCGCCCTGACCGCTTCGGTCGAGCGCGAGACGACCGAGTTGCGGGTCAACGCCGAACGCGAGGCGGCCGAGTTGCGATCGGCGGTCGCCGTCGAAGTCGCCTCGCAACGCGAGGACGCCGAACGCTACTCCACCCAGTTGCACTCCGCCGCCGACCAAGAGACCGCGGCGCTGCGGCTGGCGACCGACCAGGAGACCTCGCAACTGCGGGCCGACGCCGAGGAATACTCCGCCCAGACCCGCGCCGCCGTTCAGCGCGAAGCCCAAGACTTGAAGGCGACAGCCGAGAACGAGGCCTCAGAACGGCGCTCCGCCGCCGACCAGTACTCCCAGCAGGTGCGCTCCAACGCCGACCAGTACGCCCAGCAGTTGCGTTCCGACGCCGAGCAATACGCCCTCCAGATCCGTTCGGAGGCCGAACACTACGCCCAGCAGACCCGAGCCGACGCCGAGCAATTCGAACAGGCCACCCGCTCGGCCGCCGAGTTGGCCTCCCATGAGTTGCGCAACTCGGCCGAACGCGAGGCGACCGAACTGCTCTCGTCGACCAGTCGCGAGGCGATCGAGTTGAAGGAGTCGGCCGACCGCTACGCCACCCAGACCAGGGTCGAGGCCGAACGCGCCGCCTCCGAATTGTACGAGGACGCCCGCTCCCGGGCCGAGGAGCTGACCACCCGTTCCGAGCGCGAAGCCTCGACGCTGCTGGCCGAGGCCAAGAAACAGGCCGCCGCGCTGACCGAACGGGCCGAGGAATGGCGGGCCGAGTCGGAGATCGAAATAGCCCAGCGCATCGAGGCCGCCGAGGCCGCCAACGCCGAACGTTTCGAGTCCTCCAAAGCCAAAGCCGACCGCCTCATCGCCGAGGCCAACGCCCGCGCCGAAGAGGCCGAGGAAAGGGTCGCCCAAGCCTTGGCCCGGGCCGAGAAACTGCGCCACGACGCCGACCAGCAAGCCTCCGACCTGCTGGCGAACGCCCTGCGCAACGCCGACCGGGTGGTCCAAGACGCCCGCTCCTTCGCCGACCGGACAGTCTCCGAGGCGGTCGAGGAAGCCGAGCGCGAGCGGATTTCGGTCCAGCGCCAAGTCGACGATCTCAACCGCCAGCGCGAGTCGATCACCGGCTACCTCGAAGAACTGCGCGGGCTGCTCGGCGCCACGCCGATGCCGAATATCGACGCCGTGTTGGAGTCGGCGCCGGCGGCGCCGGCGCTGCCGGCCAGCCCGGCCGCCGAGGCCTACCAGCCGCAAGCCTACGACCTGCAAGGCTACGACGCCGAGGTCTATGAGGCGGAGGTTTACCAGGCTGGCGACGAAGACTCCGGCCAGCCGGCGGCGCTCGCGGCGGAGGTCCAGGTCAGCCAGGCCGAACTGTTCTCCGAAGGCGAGCCCATCGAACCGGAACTAGACCAGGACGAGACAGCCTGAAGCAGTCAGTCTTATGGCCAACGAGCATCAGCGGGCCGCTGAACTCGAGGCGGCGCTCGCCCAGACGCGAGAACGCGCCCTGGCGTTAGTGCGGCGCGGCCAAACACTGTCCGGCGAACTCGATCAAGTGCGTTCGCAACTGGCCGACCAGGCCTGGCGCCAGCCGGGCCGGCGCCAGGGCCAAGTCGCCGAGTTCGCCGGACTGCTCGAGACCGCGGTGGCGGACCGGCTGGCGGCGGTCAAGGCCCAGGGGGTCGTGATGACCAGCCAAGCCGAGACCACCGCCAAACGCGAACTTCAGCAAGCCGAACATTCCCACGAGACGCTGCTGGCGCTGGCCCGGCGCGAACTCGAGGACCTCAAGGAGTCGACCGAGCGGCGCGCCCAGGCGGCCCGCGCCGAGGGCCAGCGCCGGGCCCGCGAATTGGTCGCCGAGGCCCAGCGGCGGGCCGCCGAATTGCGCGACTCGGCCAATAAAGCCGCCCTCGAGCGCCGCCAGATGATGGTCCGGGAGTCGACGGCGCTGTCGCAAAGCGCCGAACGCGAAACCCAGACTATGCGGGCGGTGGCCCAACGCGAGGCGTCGGAACTGGTCGGAGAGGCCAAACGGGAAGTTGGCGAAATCCTTGGATCGACCGCGGCCGAACTAGAGGAATTGGTTTCGGCGGCGGCCGCGGCGGCCGCCGCCCTCCAAGGCCGCGTCGAGGCGGAACTGGACCAGCTTCGGGCGGCCTGCCGGGCCGAGGCGGACCAGCTCAAAGCCGCCGTCGACGACGAGGCGGAGCAATTGCTGGCGGAGGTCCGGGCCGACATCGACCGCGAACTGACGGCCGCCGAACGCTACGCCATGGCCCAACGGGCCCGCGCCGCCGAAGAGGCCGGGCAAGTCCGCTCGGCGGCCCAAGGCGAGACCCGGGTCCAGCGCGCCGAAGCCGAGGCCTATTCGCGGGCGATTCGCGAGCAGGCCGACGCCGACGCCTCGGTGGCGCGCTCCGAGGCGATGGTCTACGCCTCCAAGACCAGACAAGACGCCGAACGCGACACCTCCACCCTGACCAGCCACGCCCGCATCGAGGCCGGCCAGTTGCGGACCGAGGAGCATCGGGACGCCACGACAGTCAAACTGGCGGCCGACGACTTCGCCAAGTCCCGCGCCGCCCAGGCCCGGGCCGAGGCTGAGCAGGTGTTGAGCGCCGCGCGAGCGGAATCGGAGACCGTCTTGGCGCGGGCCCGCGCCGAAGCCGACCGCCTGGTCTCCCACGCCCGCGAGGAGGTCGCCCGGACCGAGCGGGCGATCGCCTCGGCCACCGAGGTCAACCTGGCCCGGCTGGCCGAAGACCGCGACCGCTCGATCAAAGAGGCCGAGCGCGTTCTGGCCGGCCCGGCCGAGCGACGGGCCGTCGCCACCGAACAATTACTCGAGTCCCAAGAACAGGCCTCCCAGATCATGTCGCACGCCGACGAGTACGTCGAAGTGCTCTCGGCCGGCGCCAAAGAGGAGGCCGACCAAATTCTGGCGGCCGCCCACGCCGAAGCCAACCAGACGATGGATCAGGCCGTCGCCGAGGCCGGCCAACACCGGCGGGCCGCCCAGTTGACGATCGACAAACTCGAGGTTCAGCGCCAGGCTCTGGACAACTACCTGTCGCGGCTTCGCCGCCTGGTCTCGCGCAATTTGGCCGGCCCCGGCGGCTGACCAGAGCTCCCGGACCGGTCCCGGGCGGACCGGGGCTCAACCGCAAGGCGGCAGCAGCCGGTCCAGCGTCGCCTGGTCCAACAGGCCGCGATCTTCGACCACTTGGCGGATCGAGCGGCCGCTCGCCTCAGCCTCCTGGCCGATCTCGTCGCAGAGCCTGTGCCCCAGCACCGGCGCTAGGAAGGTCACCAACCCGATCGAGTCGCGCACATAGGCCCGGGTGACCTCGGGGTTGGCGGTGATGCCGTCGATGCACTTGAGGCCCAGAGTCTCGCAGCCGGCGCGCAGTAGTTGGATGGATTCGAAACAGGACTGGGCGATCACCGGCTCCATGGCGTTGAGCTGGAGCTGGCCGGCCTCGGCCGCCAGGGTGACCACCAGGTCGTTGCCGATGACCTTGAAGGCGATCTGGTTGACGACCTCCGGGATGACCGGATTGACCTTGGCCGGCATAATCGACGATCCGGCCTGGCGTTCGGGCAGGTTGATCTCGCGCAGGGCGGTGCGCGGACCGGATGAGAGCAGCCGCAAGTCGTTGGCGATCTTCGAGAGTTTGACGGCGCTGCGTTTGAGCGCGCCGTGGAGCGAGACATAGGCCCCGCAGTCGCTAGTCGCCTCGACTAAATCCTGGGAGATCACAAACGGCCGCCCGGTGGCCGCCGCCAGGCGGGCGACGGCGCGTTCGGCGTAACCGGGCGGGGCGGTCACGCCGGTGCCGATGGCGGTGGCCCCCAAGTTGACCTCGACTAGTAACGCCGCCTCACTGGCCAGGTGTTTGAGCTCCTCTTCGATTAGGACCGCGAAGGCTGTGAACTCTTGGCCCAGTCGCATCGGCACGGCGTCTTGAAGCTGGGTGCGGCCCATAGTCGGAATGTCGGCGAACTCCTCGCCTTTGCGGGCGAAGGAGGCTTGAAGCCGGCGCAGGGCATCGGCCAGACCGTCCAGCGACATCAGCAGCGCCAGGCGCAGGGCCGTTGGATAGGTGTCGTTAGTCGATTGCGACATGTTGACGTGGTCGTTCGGATCGATCAGGTCGTAGCGTCCTTTGGCCTCGCCCAAGCTTTCCAACGCCAAGTTCGCTATCACCTCGTTGACGTTCATGTTGACCGAGGTCCCGGCCCCGCCCTGGAACAGATCGACCGGGAACTGGGCGGCCAGGTCGGAGGTCTCGCCGATCAGCCGGTCGCAGGCGGCCTCGATCGGCTCGGCCAGTTCCGGACGCAGCGCCCCGAGTTCCCGGTTCGCCCCGGCGGCCGCCTTCTTGACCAGGGCGTAAGCCTGGATCAGAGCCGGGATGTCGCCGACAGTGCGCCCCGAGATGGGGAAGTTGTCGACCGCCCGGACGGTGTGGACGCCGTAATAGGCTTCGGCCGGCACCTCAAGGGGGCCCAGCAGATCGGTTTCCAACCGCGTGGACGCCGTCGTCGCCGCGCTTGTGTTCGGATTCATGGCTTTCTCCGCCTCTCCTTGGCCGTCAGCCGCTAAACCATCCGCCGGTAGGCCTCGCGCACCAGGCGGGCGGTCATATTGGGGGCCTCCAACGGCCCGAGGTGGGCGACGTCGGCCAGGACCGCCAGATTGCCCCCGGGGCCGATCGCCTCGGCCATCTCCTCGGCCGCCGCGACCGGTGTGAACGGGTCCTCGACGCCCGCCAGCAGCGTTGTCGGCAGGCCGCTGGCCGTCAAGACGGCCAACAAGTCTTCCCGCCCGGCCATCGCCTCCTCGGCCCAGGCCACGCCGGCCGGCGTGGCCGCCGCGATCCAGCGCTCGATCGTCTCGACCAGACCGGGCGACGAGGCCCGGCTGGCGGCTGAGACCATTTTGGCGGCCATCGGCGCCAGCGCCTCAGTCGAGTCGGCGGCGAGCGCCTGGCGGGCGGTCGCGAGGCGCGCGGCGCGGGCGGCCGGGTCGTCGGCCCGGGCTTTGGTGTGCATCAGAATCGCCCCGGCCAGCAGTTCCGGCGCGTCGCGCATAATGCTCATGGCGACGTAGCCGCCCATCGAGATCCCGCCGACCACCGCCCTGGTCACCCCGAGGGCGCGCAGCGAGGCGATAACCGCCCGGCCGGCCGCCTGGATAGTGGCCGGCTCGATCAGCGGGCTGAAGCCGGCCCCGGGCAAATCGACTGTCAAGATGGCCAATTCCGGCAGTTCGGCCGCCATTGGCTCCCACATCAGCGAACTCAGCGGGAAGGCGTGTAACAGCACCAGCGGAACGGCGTCGGCGGGCACGCTCAAAGCCTCGGCTCGGCCGCGTTCGGCCGCCGACAGGCGCGATGTCTCGTCGTCTTGGCGCCACGGGTCGCGCGGGCTCCCCCGCCCGGGCGCCTGGGCCCCGGCCAACGTTCCAAACCCCCGGACAGCCAACTTCGTCATCGTCCATCTCCTTTCGCCAAATCCGGTCTCACCGGCGAGACTACCGCCTGCGGGCGCTGGCCCCAGACCGCGCCGGGCCCGGTCCAACTGGTCGCCAGCGGCCCAAACCCGGGCCGGACCGCCGCCGCGATCGCGTCGAACGCCTGGCGCACCGCCTTCTCGCCGATCCACAGGTGGCCGGCGCCTTCGCCCTCGATCACCCGGGCCCCGCCGACCAGCGCCAGGCGAGCCCGCGCCCGGGCCGGGCTCAAGAACTGATCATGTTCCGGCACCAGGGCCAACACCGGCTTGCGGGCGGCGGCCCACTGAACCAGGTGCTCCGAAGCGGTCAGCCGAAGCGGCGGCGACAGCGCTACGACCCCCTCGACCGGCAAACCGGCGCCGTGTGTCAACGCCACCTCGGAGCCGAACGACCAGCCCACCAGCCAGCGCCTGGGCAGTCCTAGCTGGACGGCCTGGGCGACAACGGCGGCCAGGTCGCGGCCCTCCGCCCGCCCGCCGTCGAAATGGCCGCCGGAGGTCCCCAGGAGCGAGCTGACGCCCCTGGTGTTGAACCGGATGACGGCCAGGTCGGCCAGCGCCGGCAGACGCCATGAGGCCTTGCGCAACAGATGCGAGTCAGACGACCCGCCGGCGGTCGGCAACGGGTGGAGCCAGATCAAAGTGGCCTGGACCGCCCGCCCGTCCGGCGGCAGGGCCAACTCCCCGACCAGTTCGACGCCATCGGCGGCCCGGAACGCCAAGGCCCGGCGTTCGGCCGGCAAAACCGTCTGGGCGCCGATCGGCCGGCCCGGCGGCGCCGCCGGGGCGTCGGCGGCGGGCTTGGTCACGACGGGCCGGGCCCGTCCGGGCCGGACTCCGCCCCGGCCCCGGTCCCGGCTTTCGGCAGCACCGGACGCATGATCAGCCAAGACACCCACAGCAGGGCGACGAACGGCGGCGCGCCCATGGCCAATTTGAGCGTCCCCAGCAGGGCCACCTGGCCGGCGAAGTAGAGCGGCAGCTGAACAGCCAGGCGGGCCGCGAACAACCCCGCCATCAGCCAGGTGGCCCAGGCGCCGCGGCGGACGAAGGCCGGGTCGGCCCGGAACGACTCGAGGCGGCCGGTGGCGGCGGCCGCCACCACGGCCACCGCCGGCCAGCGGACCGCAATCGAAATCAGGCAGCCGGCCAGGTAGCCGCCGTTGATCCACAGGCCGGGCGCGTAAAAGCCTTCGGCTTTGCCGCTGACCAACGCCCAGACCACGCCCAGGGCGATTCCGCCGAGCGAGGAGATCGCGCCCATCACCGACGACCGCTTGATCAGCCGGGCCGCCGCCAAAACCAGCGCCAGCCCGAACGCC
>JAITKC010000210.1 GCA_031278665.1 Bifidobacteriaceae bacterium
CACCGGCACGGCTGGCTGGGCCAGGGCGGCTGGCGGAACCGGCACGGCAGGCGGGGCCGGGGTGGCTGGCGGGGCCGGGGTGGCTGGCGGGGCCGGGGCGGCTGGCGGCATCGCGACGGCAGGCGGCGACCACGGCGTGACCGTGGCGGGCTGGAAGCCCCGCCGCTCGCTTGGCGCCGCAAGGCCAGGCGGCCCGAAAAACGCAGCGTCCGGTTCAACCGAGCCGGGAGCTTCGACCGGGGCACTCGCCTCGGCCGCGAGGGTGGGGCCGCCGAACCGACCGGCCGGTTCCGGCGGCGCCGCGAACCGGAAGTCGGCGGGCTGAGGCGGCAACTCGGGCACCAAATGAGCTGGCACACGCGGGCCGGCCTCAGCTGGCGGCAGCTTGGCGGGCTGAGGGGGCCGGCTGGGCGGGCGGGGTTGCAGAGCCAGAGGCTTGAGGTCGGCGAAAGACCGGACCAGTCTGGCCTCGACGGCCCCGCCCGACGGCTCGGGCGTTTCGGCGCCGCCGGCGAATCCGGCCGACGCCCAGGGCGGCTCCGCCGCATCCGGACCGGCCGGCCGTTCGGCGGCTGGCGGTTCGGCGACTGGCCATTCGGAGGCTGGTGGACCGGCCGGCCGTTCGGCGGCTGGCGGTTCGGCGATTAGCGGACCGGCTGGCCGTTCGGCGGCTGGCGGACCGGCCGGCCGTCGAGTCACGATTGGGGCAGCCGGCGGTCCAACAACGGCGGGGCCGGGCGACGGCCGCGCGCCGGGCAAGCCAGCCAGCGGATCCGCCGGCGCCGAAGCGGCCGCCAACCTGGCGGCGGCGCGGCTAATCGGCGGGCGCGCGTCGGGCTGGGCGTCGCGGGGCTCCGGGCCGGAGAACCGGTCGGGCCGCGGCATCTCCGATCTCCGCCGGGGGGCCGGCGGCCGGCCGGCGAGCGTCTGCCGAGCAGGCCAAGGGGCGGGCGGCTGAGGCGCACTGTCCAGAGTTTGCGGGATTGGCCGTTGGGCGGGTGGGGCCGCCGACGGCTGGCGTCGACGCGATTCGGGCGCGGCAGGCGGCGGGCCGGCGGGTGGGGCCGGCGAATCGCCGGAAGTCTGGTCGGGGTCGAAGGAGCGCCGCGCCGGGCGGCTGCGCTGCGGCGAAGGCGGCGCCAACTCGGCGCGGATCGGGGGTATCGACCCGGTGGTGTAACCATCTAGTTCGCGCTGTCGGCGCAACTGGGCCCGAGTCAGCGGTCCCGGCGCCTGCGCCGCGGCCGGCGCCGGAACCGACGGCGGTCGCGCTTGCGACCAACTGGACATTCCCGTCTCCGGCGGAACCGCAGACGCCGGCGCCTGTGGCGCGGCCGACCGAGGCGCGGCATCGGCGACCCAGGGGCGGGACGGGGCGGGCGGCGAAGGCGGAGACGACAACGGCGGACCCGGCGCGGCATCGGCGGCCCAGGGGCGGGACGGGGCGGGCGGCGAAGGCGGGGCGCCCCAGGCCCTAAGCCGGGCCGGCGCTGGTTCTACAGGCGCGGCATCGGGCACGGGTTGGGGGAAGTTCGGGGCCTGCTCGACGCGGTTGGCCCCATCCGCGGCCGCTTGACGCAAGGCTCGGCGCGTCAAAGGATGGTTGTCTTGCACATCGGGCACGCAGTTGACCTTAGCTTATGGTCCTGTGGGAGCCGAATACCCAGGTCATCGCCGACCCGGACGGGCAAGCCCCGACGGCAACCAAGTTCAGCCGCGCGCCCTCGGGGGCACATGGCGCCCAACCGGTAGGATGGCCCAGCCGGCCGGCCAGACAGATGGCTGAACAGATGGCTGGGCGGACCGGTCGGGAGAGGAGAGGGGATGGCTCCAGCGAACCCAGCCCCGGCGGAGGCGCCGTGGTCGTCTTCAGGCGCCCAGACCCGGCGTCCGGGCGCGTTCGACGGCGACGGCCTTGACGCGACCGAGGAGGCGGAATACCTCACTCGCCAGCTCATCACCTGCATCGGCAACAAACGCTTCCTGGCCGGCCACCTGCGGCGAGCCGTCGCTAAAATCCGGGACGAAGTCGGGGGCCGACCGCTCACGGCCGTCGATCTGTTTTCCGGGTCCGGCCTGGTGGCGCGGATTATGAAATGTGATGCCAGTCTGGTGATCGCGAACGACCTGGAACGCTACTCCGAAGTCGTCAACACCTGTTACCTGGCCAACCGATCCGATGCCGATCTCGGCTTGGTCCGCAAATGGGTGGACGATCTGAACAAGGAGGCCGCCGCCGGGGCCAACCCGGGCGGGTTCATCCAGCGGCAGTACGCGCCGGCCGACGATCACGCCATCCAACCCGGCGAGCGAGTCTTCTACACCGCGGACAACGCCCGGCGCCTGGACTTCTACGCCCAGGCGATTCCCGTGGCGCCGGACCACATCCGGCCGTTTTTGTACGGTCCGCTGCTGTCGAGCGCCTCGGTGCACGCCAACACGGCCGGGGTGTTCAAGGGCTTCTACAAGGACAAGACCACCGGCGTCGGCAAATTCGGCGCCGCCCAAGGCGACGCCCTGGCCCGCATCTTGGCCCCGATCACCCTTGACGTCCCGGTCCTCAGCCCGCGCGCCACGCGCTCGCGCGTGCTCCGCCGGGACGCCAACGCCTTGGCTCGAAACCTGCCCCGGGTCGATGTCGCCTACATCGACCCGCCGTACAACCAGCATCCCTACGGGTCGAACTATTTCATGCTCAACCTGCTGGTCGACTATCAGGAGCCGACTGCCACCAGCCGGGTGTCCGGGATTCCGGCCGGCTGGAACCGCTCGCGCTACAACGTTCGCAAGGACTCGCTTCCCCAGTTGCGCGACCTCCTCGACCACATCGACGCCGCCTATCTGCTGGTTTCATTCAACGCCGAGGGCTTCATCCCAATCGGCGATTTGCGGTCGACTCTTGAAGAATTCGGCGCGGTCGAAGAAGCCGTGATTCCGTACAACGCCTTTCGGGGCAGCCGTAATTTGCGGCGCCGCGGAATTCACGTCGACGAGCACCTGTTCGTGGTGCGCCGGCATAAGGCGTAGCCGTGGGCGAACGAGCGCGTCTTCGTCGCATCCGCCGATTGTCCGCCGGCGAACCCGCCGCGGCGGGCATTTATCTAGTTCGCAACCGGAAAGGCCGAGGGTTTGTCGACTAACCGCACCCGAGTTCCCGTTCAGATCGCCGCCGGCGCCTTGGCGGCCGCCGCCGTCTTCGGCTTGACCGCCTGTTCGGGCGCCAAGCCGCCGGCCGGGACGCCCGCGTCCAGTCCGGCGTCCGTCAGTCCGGGCGCCGCCCAACCGACCTCAGACGCGACCGCGCCGGACGCTCCCGGCGGGGGCGACGCCGGTGGCGCCGCCGGGGACGCCGCCGCGGCCGCCGCGGCCGCCCAATGGCTGGTCCAGAACCTGGCCGACGGCACACACGCCGAAATCGAATATGACAACGAGATGTTCAATGACGGCGGCCTGACGATCGACGCCATGTGGGCGCTGGTCGCGGCCGGCCAAACCGAGGCCGCCGGCAAAGCGGCCGACTGGTTGGCCCAGCGGGGCAACGCGATCGACTACGCCGGCGACGGCGAACAGGCCGCCTACCCCAGCGCCATGGGAAAACTCGGGTTGGCCTATCTGACTCCCGGAGTCGCCCCGGCGCCGCAATACAAGTCGGCGCCGGACCTGGCCGGGTTGATCGCCGGCCGGCTGAGCCCCGAGGGGCGCTTTCGCGACATTTCCGAATGGGGGGACAACTCGACCCCGGCCGGTCAGGCCTTCGACATACTGCTGCTGGTCAAACTGGGCGCCCTGGACGGTTTGACGGCTGACCCGGTGGCCGGCCTAGAGGCGATCGCCTGCCCGGACGGCTCCTATCCGGAGGCGTTCGACGCCGATCCGCCTTGTCTGGGCGACGTCGCCACGACGGCGATCATCGCCCAGGCGCTCCTCGCCGCCGGCCAGACGCAGGCCGCCGACCGGGCTTTCGACCACCTGTTGGCCGCTCAAGTCGAGTCCGGCCGCTGGCAGAGCTTCGGGACCGACTCGGTCAGCGCGACGGCGTTGGCCGTCGCCGCCCTCGGCCTGGTCGACACCCCGGAGGCCAAGAACGCCGCCGCGCTCGGCCTGGCCGCGCTTCGGGGCTGGCAGTTGGCCCGAACCGGGGCATTCCCGGCCGCCGATGCCGCCGAGGGCGAACTGCGCGCGACCGCCCACGGCATCCTCGCCCTGACCGGGACCAGTCACCTGGATCTCCTGGGCATCCCGCCCGGCTGACCAGACCGGCGCGCGGTCCGCGCCGTCATCGGCCGCCGATGCCGACCGCTCACCCGCCCGGCCGGCGCCTCAGCTCGTGGGGGCGGCCCCCATGCCGGCCAGGATCGACTCGACGGCGACGCAGGCGGGGATCGGCTCGATCTCCGCCGCCGGGTCGAACGCCAACTCCCCTTCGACCAGCAGCGACTGGAAATCCCCGCCCAGGATCACATCGACGCTGGCGTCCGCGCGCCGGTCAAGCGTTATGACGACGCCTTCGGGGAAGAACTCGGCCACGGTGTAGGCGTCGTTCACGCCGGCCGCCCCGACGACCAGTTTGGCCAAGCCGTCATAGCTCGCGGCGTTTCCGGTAGTCGGCTCCGGGAAGCCGTAGGCGGCCAGAGTCTCAGCCGTCGCGCCCGCCAAACCGTCCCGGTTGGTGCCGTTCAAGACCTTGACCGCGACCGCCGCCGGGGCCGGATAGGTCGCCCCGGTCCCCACCGGGCAGGGAGCCGCCAGGGCTTCGGGACTGGCGCTCGGCTTATATTTGAAAGCCTCGTGGAAGGGCGCGTCCAAGTACCCGGTCCACATGCCGACGGCGGCCGCGAGCACCAGCGCCAGCGCGCCGATCAGCAGGGTGTAGACGGCGGTCTGCCGCCAGCGCAGATGCCGGCGGCGCGACTCCGGCGTGCTCCTAGGCGCTTTCACCGGCGTTTCCGTCCGCCGGGGCGGTTTCCAGCTCGTCCAAATTGAGGACTCTGGCGTGAAGCGACCCGCGGCCGCGCAGCGCCGCCCGGACCGCCCGATGCAGCCCGTCCTCGAGGTAATAGGCGCCGCGCCAATAGATCACATGGGCGAACAGGTCGCCGTAAAAAGTCGAGTCCTCGGCCAACAGGCTGGCCAAATCGAGAGTCGCCTTGGTGGTGATCAATTCGGCCAAGCGGACCTGGCGCGGCGGAACCTTGGACCACTGCCGCGAGGACACGAACCCGTGCTCGGGATACGGCCGCGAGTCGGCGATGGCGCGGAAGATCACAAGGCGTAAGTCTACGTAATCGCCTGCCCGGCGCGGTCCTTCAATCGGGCTACGTCCGAGGGATATAACTGATGGGTGCAAATCGAAGCGGATTTCCGATCCGACACGGTAACCCGTCCCTCGCCGGCGATGCGCCAAGCCATGGCCGAGGCCCGCGTCGGCGACGACGTGATCGACCGCGACCCGACTGTCGCCGAACTCGAAGCCCGCACGGCCGAACTAGTCGGCCAGCAGGCCGGTCTGTTCATGCCGTCGGGCTCGATGTCGAACCTGGTCGCCGTGATGACCCAGACTGGTCGCGGCGAGCGTTTTCTGGCCCCGCGCCACGCCCACGTCTTGTCCCATGAGCTGGGAACCTCGGCTTGGATCGGCGGCGCCATAGCGCTGGAGTTGCCCTGGACCAGGGCCCCTGGGGTGCCCTCGGCCGACGACCTGGCGGCCGTCGCGGCCGAGGAGTCGCGCCCCGGCGCCTACTACGACTTGGCCACCCGCCTGGTCTGCCTCGAGAACACCCACAACCACGGCGGCGGCCACTACATTCCCCGTTCCGAGGCCCAGGATTTGTACGATGTCGCGCACCAGGCCGGGTGGGCGGTCCACTTGGACGGGGCCAGGCTTTGGCACGCCGCCGCCGCCCAGTCCATTAGCCCGGCCGAGGCGGCCGGGCCGGCCGACAGCGTCAGCGTCTGCTTCTCGAAGGGACTCGGCGCGCCGGTCGGCTCGATGCTCTGCGCCAGCCGGGAGCTGATCGACCGGGCCCGGCGCTGGCGCAAAGCCCTCGGCGGCGGACTGCGCCAGTCCGGCGTGCTGGCGGCGGCCGCCTTGGTGGCCCTGGACCAAGAGCTGCCCCGGATCGACCAGGACCGGCGGCGGGCCCAGATCCTGGCCGCCGCCCTGCGGCGGCTCGGCCTGGAGGTCGCCGAACCGCCGACCAACATTGTCCTAGTCGCCCCCGACCGCTTGTCCACCGCCGGCGAACTCGCCCTGGCCTGGCAGGAGGCGGGCGTCGGCTGTATGGCCATGGGGCCTTATGTGCGCTTGGTCACCCATCGCGACATCGACGACCAAATCCTCGCCCGCGGAATCGAACTCCTGACCGAAGGCGCCGCCCGCCTGCGGGCCCGGCGCGCCGACTGACCCAAACAGGCCGGCGCCGCCCGGGGCGGGAGGGCTAACCGTCCTCGGGCGGCGGGGGTGGCGGGCCGGACGAGAGTTTGACCGTGATCTCCGACCCCGCGTAGGCGTTGCGGGACGGGTCTTGTTCGGCCACCAGCCCGGCCGCGATCGTGTCGGATTCGACTTTGTCGCTGGAGAGTTTGAAGACGAAGCCCTCGGTCTCGATCTTGTCCTTGGCGGCCTTCGGATCCATGCCGACGACGGAGGGCACGCGGATTTGCTTGCCGTATTCGAGCAGTCGCGGCACCGGGCCGAATTTGAGTTTCTCCAGGCCGGCCATGGCGTCCGTCATAAACCACTTGAACACCGGCGCCGCCAACTGGCCGCCAAAGGCCTCGCCGTAGTAGTTGTCCCCAATCTTGCCCTTGAGGATCTTCTGCTCGCCCGGATAACCGGTCCAGATCGCGACCGCCAGTTGCGGCGTGTAGCCGCAGAACCAGGCCGCCCGCGAGCGGTCGGTGGTGCCGGTCTTGCCGGCCGCCTGGCGGCCGTCCGGCAGCCGCGCGGCTGTGCCGGTGCCGCCGTTGACCGCGGCCAGCAGCGCCGAGTTGACCGCGTTGGCGACGCCCTCGTCGAGCACCCTGGTGCATTCGCGGGCCGCCAACTGAAGCGGCTGGCCGTCGGCGTCGGTGACCGCTTCGACGCCGGTCGGCGGGCAGAAGACGCCGCCGGAGGCGAAGGTGGCGTAGGCCCCGGCCATCGCCAGCGGCGAGACCAGCTGCGTACCCAGCACCATCGACGGCAGCAGCTCCCATTCGGCGCCGTCCGCGCGGGTCACCCCCATCGACGCCACCAAGTCGCGGACGTCGCAAAGGTCCAGTTTGTGCAGCATCGCGGCGTAGGAGGCGTTCATCGAACCGGTCGTCGCCCTG
This sequence comes from Bifidobacteriaceae bacterium, assembly GCA_031278665.1. Taxonomy (GTDB): domain Bacteria; phylum Actinomycetota; class Actinomycetes; order Actinomycetales; family WQXJ01; genus JAIRTF01. The sequence continues at coordinate 7,315 of JAITKC010000210.1, forward strand.
AGCGCGGTGTTGTTCTTCTGGGCCCCGCCGGACACCGACCAGCCGCCCTGCGGGATCATACTGCCGCCGTCCAGGCACTTGGCCGCCCAACGCTCATTGGTGTACTTGGTCTTCGAGCCGTCGAACGGCTCGCGCAAAGCGTGGTCGTCGCGCAGCCACTGCGCCAAGATAAAAGGCTTGAAAGTCGATCCGGGCTGGAAACCCGAGGAGCCGCCGAATTTCCGGTCGACGTTGTAGTTGACCGCCGTGTAAGTCGCGTCGTCGCTCTCGCCGGCCTTGTAATTGCGGTTCTGGGCCATCGCCTTGATCCGGCCGGTGCCGGGCTCGACCGCGGTCAGGGCTTGGCCGACGCCGGAAGGGTCGCCGGTCGGGACCTGTCGTTGAATGGCGCCGTAAGCCTGGGCTTGCATATTCAGATCAAGCGTCGTGGTGATGTGCAGGCCGCCGCGTTGGAGCAGCGCCAACCGGTCTTCGGCGGTCTCGCCGAAGACGTTCGAGTTGAGTAGTTCGGCCACCACGTAATCGCAGAAGAAGCCGGCGTTCAGGGCGTCGGCCGCCTCGCAGCTCGAGGGGGTTGGCGTGATGTTGAGGGACTCGGCCACGTCGACCGCGACGGCATCGTCGTATTCCTGTTGGGTGATGTACTTGTCGCGGAGCATGGCGGCCAGCGCGTCGTTGCGCCGGACCCGGTTGGCATCCGGATATTTCTGCGGGTCCAAGCCGTTCGGCAACTGGGTGACGGCGGCGATCGTGGCCGCCTGGACCGCTGTCAGGTCCTTGGCCGAGACGCCGAAATAGTAGTTCGCGGCCGCCTCCACCCCGTAGAGCGACGGGCCGAATTGGGCGATGTTCAAGTAGCCCTCGAGCACCTTGTCTTTGCCGTACTTCTTCTCCAGTTCGACGGCCATCTTGGCCTCGCGCAATTTGCGGGCGTAAGAGACGTCGGTGGCGGCGGCGGCGGCTTCTGTGTCGCCCTCCAGGGCGGCCTTCTGGATCAACGAGTTCTTGACGAACTGCTGAGTCAACGTGGACGCGCCCTGGATGTCGTCGGGGTTAGTCGAGTTGTTGATAAAGGCCCTGGCCATACCCGGCACGTCGACTCCGGAATGCTCGTAGAAGCGCCGATCCTCAAGGGCGACGACGGCGTGCTGCATCGCCAAGGAGATCTCGTCCAGGGAGACCACCACGCGGTTTTGGGCGTAGAAGGTGGCCAGCAGGGTGGTCCCGTCGGAGGCGTACATATAGGACCTTTGCGACAGCTCCGGCACTTCGAGATCCGACGGCACGGCGTCCAGCACCCGCGCGCCGGTGTCGGTGACCGCGGCGCCGATCGCCACCGCCGGCAGGAACAGGACAGACGCCAAAATCCCGAGCGACAAAGAGACCACCAAAAAGCCGGCTATCCCAGCCAGCCATTTGCCGCCCATCCGCAGCGCGCCCTTAACCACGCACCCAGGGTACGCGAGCGCCGCCCCGGCGGCGTCCGCCCCTGGTCGAATTCCACCAGGTCTTCACCGCCCCTGGCGAACATGGGGCCAGGCCCCGGGTACCGGGTTCCGGGTACCGGGTACCGGGTTCCGGGTACCGGGTTCCGGGTTCCGGGTTCCGGGTTGGCGCGGATCGGGACCTTCTACACGAAATATGACGGCCAGTTGCGGCCGGGCCGCTCGCGCGCCTATGATCTGGCCACATTGGAGGGGAGTATCCCCCAACGTGACTCGTCGTCACCTCGCGCGTCGCGCCGGCGAGTCAGACCCGCGCTGTCAAGTCCGCGCGGGTGGGAGAGACCTTCGGTCGCGCCGCCCGCCCGGGCGGGGCGCGCTAGAGGTCCACAAGAGGTGTCGCATGCAATTCCCGTTTTGGTTTGAGGCCGTGTCGCTGTCGGCGCTCGGCTTGATCCTGTTG
>JAITKC010000224.1 GCA_031278665.1 Bifidobacteriaceae bacterium
AGACTCAGGCGCGGCCTTGGGCACCCAAGGTCTAATTCGCGCGCTACCTTCTTCCGGAGCAATCCGGGTGCGGGCGGACTCGGTCCGATCAATGCTCTGACCAGCCAAGATTCGGTTCCCGACCCGCGGTGGCGCCAGGCGCCCAGTTGGGCGGACAACCGAGAGGAATACCGGACATGGCCATCGTCACCATGCGCCAGTTGCTGGACAGCGGCGTGCACTTCGGGCACCAGACCCGGCGCTGGAACCCGAAGATGAAGCGCTTCATCCTGACCGAGCGCAACGGCATCTACATAATCGACTTGGGCTTGACGCTCAGACACATCGACACGGCTTACCAGTTCATCAAGCAGACTGTGGCGCGCGGCGGCTCGATGCTGTTCATCGGAACTAAGAAACAAGCCCAGGAGGCCGTCCAAGACCAGGCCACGCGGGTCGGCATGCCGTATGTGAACCAGCGCTGGCTGGGCGGGATGCTGACCAACTTCCAGACGATCTCCAAGCGCTTGTCGCGCCTGAAGGAACTGGAGGACATGAACCTGGAGGATTCGGCCGGCAGCGCCTACACCAAGAAGGAGCGGCTGATGATGAGCCGCGAGCGCGACAAACTGTCGCGCACCCTCGGCGGCATCCGGACTATGCACAAGCTGCCGTCGGCGATCTGGGTGGTCGACACCAAGAAGGAGCACCTGGCGATCGACGAGGCCCGCAAACTGGGCATCCCGATTATCGCCATCCTCGACACCAACGCCGATCCGGACGAGGTCGATTACGCCGTTCCCGGCAACGACGACGCCATCCGCGCCGTCGCGTTGCTGACCAGGGTGATGGCCGATGCCGTGGCCGAGGGTTTGGTCGAGCGGCACGCCGCCAAAGAGCGGGCGGGCGAGGAGGCGGCCCCGGCGGCCGAACCGCTGGCCGAATGGGAGCAGGAGTTGCTGAACGCGCCCAGCACAGTCGACGCGACCGCGCCGCTGTCAGATGAGGCTTTGGCCGAAGTCGAGGCGGCCCGGGCCGAGACCAGCGCCGTGGCCGACGCGACGACCAGGTTGGACGGCCCGGCGGCCCCGCGGGTGACCGAGCCGGACGCCCCGCCCCGCCCGGCGGAGCCAACCGACGCGACCGCCGCCGATGCCGCCGCCGCGGCCGCGGGCGAGATCGCCGGCGTCGAGATCGCCGACGAGGCGGCCGAGAGCGCGCTCACCCAGCCGGTGGCCGATGCCGCCGCCGCCCAAGTCGAGGCCGAGGCGCATCCGGCGCCCTCGGTCATTCCGGCGGCCGCCGAGCAGCCCGACCCGCCCGCCTCAGCCGCGCCCGCCAAACCGGCGCCGACCCCAAAGCCCGGCGACACCGAAACGGTTTTGGCGGCATCGGACACGGCGGGTCAAGCGGGCCCAGCCGACGCAACCAAGTGAGGAAGTAACAAAACCAATGGCGAACTACACCACCGCAGACATCAAAGCGCTGCGCGAGAAGACCGGCGCCGGGATGCTCGACGTCAAGAAGGCGCTGGACGAGGCCGACGGCGACCAGGCCAAAGCGCTTGAGCTGATTCGCGTGAAGGGGCTCAAGGGCCTGGCCAAACGCGAGGGCCGGGCGACATCGGACGGGCTGGTCGCGGCCGAGGTCGTCACCACCGAGGACGGGCAGACCGGCGTGCTCATCGAACTGAACTCGGAGACCGACTTCGTGGCCAAGTCGGAGCCGTTCATCGCCCTGGCGAATCAGGTGCTGGGCGCCGCCGCCGCCCTGGCCACCGAGAATACGGCGCTGGTCCTGGGCTCGCCGCTGACCTCGAAGAAACAGACCGTTCAGGACGCCATCGACGCGGTCTCGGCCAGTCTGGGCGAGCGCATCCAATTGCGCCGGGTCGCGGTGGTCAGCGGCGAACACGTCGAGGTCTACTTGCACCGCACCAACAAGGATCTGCCGCCCCAGGTCGGCGTGCTGGTGGCGAGCGACGCCAAGGCCGCCGGCGTGGCGCACGACATCGCCATGCACATCGCCGCCTACTCGCCGATGTACTTGACCCGCCAGGCGGTGCCGGCCGAGACGCTGGCGACGGAGCGGCGGATCGCCGAGGAGACGGCCGTCGCCGAAGGCAAGAACGACAAGGCAATACCGCGGATCGTCGAGGGCCGGCTGAACGGGTTCTTCAAGGAGAACGTGCTGGTCGACCAGGCTTTCGCGAAGGACCCGAAGACCACGGTGGGCAAGGTGTTGGCCGAAGTCGGCGGCGTGGTGACCGGCTTCGCCCGCTTCCGCGTCGGCGCCTGATCCGGCCGGGCCTGAGATGGTGGCCGACCTGCGGCGCCCGGACGGGCGCCGGGTGATGTTGAAACTGTCCGGCGAGGCCTTCGGCGGCGGCGCGCTGGGGGTCGACCCGGACGTGGTGACGTCGATCGCGCGCCAGATCGCGCGAGCGGTCTCCAAGGGCATCGAAGTGGCCGTGGTTGTCGGCGGCGGGAATTTCTTTCGCGGCGCGGAGTTGGCCGACCGCGGCATGGATCGGGCCCGGGCCGACTATATGGGCATGCTCGGGACGGTCATGAATTGCCTGGCTTTGCAGGACTTTTGCGAGCAGGCGGGCGTGCCGACCAGGGTCCAGACGGCGATTTCGATGGGCCAGGTGGCGGAGAGCTATATCCCGCTGCGGGCGATTCGCCATCTTGAGAAGGGCCGGGTGGTGATCTTCGGCGCCGGCGCCGGAATGCCGTACTTTTCGACTGACACGGTGGCGGCCCAGCGGGCCTTGGAGACGCGCTGCCAAGTCTTGTTGATGGCCAAGAACGGCGTCGACGGCGTCTACACGGCCGACCCGCGCCGCGACCCCGGCGCCGTCAGACTGGCCCGCGTCACCTATGAGCAGGCGTTGGCGATGAACTTGAAGGTGGTCGACGCGGCGGCGTTCTCGCTCTGCATGGACAACCGCCTGCCGATGGTGGTGTTCGGTTTGGATGGACCCGACCAGGTCGCCCGTGTCCTTGAGGGCGAGCGCCTGGGTACCCTGTTAACAGCCGCCAAGTAGCGCGCCGCCGCGTCTGGCGCAAGTCACCGTTCGAGGGAGCAGAAGAGATGATCGCAGATGTGTTGAAGGACGCCGGTCGGCGCATGGACCGGTCGGTTGAGAACGCGGCCGGCGAATTCCAGGTGATCCGCACCGGGCGCGCCAACAAGGCCTTGTTCGATCGCATCGAGGTCGACTATTACGGGACGCCCACCCCGCTGCAGTCGTTGGCCTCGATCGCGATCCGCGAGGCCCGCAGCGTCGCCATCACCCCTTACGACCGTTCGGCCCTGGTCGCCATCGAGAAGGCCATCCGCAACTCCGATCTGGGCGTCAACCCCTCCGACGACGGCGGGGTGATTATGATCAACCTGCCGGAGCTGACCGCCGAGCGGCGCAAGGAATATGTCAAATTGGCCCGCGGCCGGGCCGAGGAGGGCCGCGTCTCGGTGCGCCAGGCCCGGCACAAGGCCAAAGAGGCCCTGGCCCGGATACAGAAGGACGGCGAGGCCGGCGAGGACGACGTCTGGCACGCCGAGAGAGAGCTTGAGGCCATGACCAAGGCCCGGATCGCCAAAATCGACGGCCTGCTGGCGCACAAGGAAGCCGAATTGCTCGAGGTCTGATGGCGGCTCCAGACACCCAGTCCACCGCGCCCGCCAAGCGGGGCCGCGACCTGGCTGTCGCCGTGCCGACGGCGATCGGTTTGATCGTCGCGTTGGCCGCGGCTTTGGCGTTCAACCCCTGGCCGTTCGTCGGCTTGGTGGCGGTCGCGCTGATCTTGGCGCTGCGCGAACTGGCTCAGGCCCTGGCCGGCGTCGGTCTTCACATTCCTTATTGGCCGCTGTTGGTCGGCGGGGTGTTCACGCAGGTGGCGGCCGCTCGCACGGGCGTGCCCGGTGTTGTGGTGGGGATTTTCCTGACTTTGGCGGCGAGCGTTTTGTGGCGGGTTTTGGAGGGCGACTACCGGCCGGCGTCCGATGCCGTCGAAGCGCCCGCGTCCGGGCAGTCGCCGGCCGCCCCGCCGGTTCGCCGCCGCCGGCGGCCGGTCGCCGGGGCCGAGGGTCGCGGTTTGACCGGCGACATCTGCGCGATCGCTTTCGCCACCGTCTATCTGCCGACTCTGGCGGCGCTGGTGGTGTTGTTGAGTTTCTATCCGGACGGGCGCTGGTTGGTGGCGTTGTTGGTGGCGGTGCCGGTGGCCTCGGACACCGGCGGCTATTTCGCCGGCTCCTATTTCGGCCGCCACAAACTGGCCGCCAAGATCAGCCCCCAGAAAACTTGGGAGGGTCTGGCCGGCTCGATCGCCTTGGCCTTGGTGGCCGGCGTCGGCGGGATGGCGTTGATGGGCCGGCCGTGGTATTTCGGGGTGGCTTTGGCGGTGCTGGGGGCGCTGACGGCGACGCTCGGCGATCTGGCGGAGTCGCTTCTCAAGCGGGCCATCGGCGTCAAGGACATGGGCAGCCTGCTGCCCGGCCACGGCGGCGTGCTCGACCGGGTCGACTCGATTTTGATGACGGCCCCGGTGTTCTACGCCGTCATCGCGCTGTTCGGGGCGGAGGTGTTCGGATGACCGCGGTGACGGCCGAATCGGCCCGCCCGCCCCGCCAACCGGCTCGCCAACCGGCCCGGCCGCCAGCCCGCCGCCCGGCCCGCCCGCCGCGCCACCTGGCCGATCTGACTCCGGACGAACGCGACCGCTGGGCCGGGGAGTTGGGTCTGGCCAGAATGCGGACCCGCCAAGTCGCCCGCCACTATTTCGCCCGCCTGGAGGCGGGAGCCCAGGCGATGACCGACCTGCCAGCCGACGGCCGCGACCGATTAGTCGGCCAGTTGTTACCCGAATTGTTGACTGAGGTCGCCAAACGCGCCGCCGACGGCGGGTCCACGGTCAAGACTCTCTACCGCCTGTTCGACTCGGCGACTTTGGAGACCGTGTTGATGGCCTACCCCGGGCGGGTCACCTTGTGCGTCTCCAGCCAGGCCGGTTGCGGCATGGCTTGTCCGTTCTGCGCCACCGGGCGGATGGGTTTGAGGCGAAACCTGTCGGCCGCGGAGATAGTCGAACAGGTTCGGCTGGGGGCTCGGGCGGCGGCCGCCGGCGAATGCGGGCCGAACGTGCCCAGGCGACTGGCCAACGTGGTGTTCATGGGAATGGGCGAGCCGCTGGCCAATTACCGCGCCGTGGTGAGGGCGGCTCGGGCGATCGCCGCCGCCCCGCCGGACGGATTCGGCCTGTCCGCCCGCCATCTGACCGTCTCGACTTGCGGCCTGGCGCCGGCGATCGGCCGATTGGCCGGCGAGGGGTTGGCGCTGCGGCTGGCCGTCTCCTTGCACGCGCCGGACGACGAGGCCCGTGATCGGCTGGTGCCGATCAACCGGCGCTACGGGGTTAGGGCCACTGTCGAGGCGGCCTGGCGGTATTTCCAGGCGACTGGACGGCGAGTCTCAATCGAATACGCGCTGATTCGCGATATCAATGACCAAGGCTGGCGCGCGTCTATGTTGGCGGACTTGCTCAGCCGCCACGGGACCGGGTGGGTTCACGTCAACCCGATCCCGCTGAATCCGGTGCCGGGTTCCGAATGGACCGCCTCGAGGGCGGCGGTTCAGGCGGAATTCGTCCGCCGGCTGGAGGATGCGGGATTGAGCGTGACTTTGCGGGACACTAGAGGCCAGGAGATAGACGGCGCTTGCGGACAGCTGGCGGCCAGGGAGGTTGGGAACTGATGGCAGATCTATTCCGACGGGTCAAGAGCGGCCGGGGATACGACACCCACGAGGTGGACGATTTCTTCAACCGCGCCCAAGCCGTCTACGAAGGCCGCTCATCTGAGCGAATGGGGCCGGAGGCAGTTAGGACGGCCGCGTTCTCCCAGGTCAAGGGCGGTTACGATGAGCCGCAGGTAGATGGGGCGCTCGACCGGCTGGACAACGCCTTCACCCGCAAGCAGCGGGCCGAGTTCATCGCCGAACACGGCCAGCAGGCCTGGCTGGACAAGATCGTCGAGCGCGCCACCACCCTGTATGACCGGCTCGGCCGGCCCGACGGCAAGAAATTCTCGCCGCCCGAACGCGGCCAGGTCGGCTACGACCGCATTCAAGTCGACGCCTTGCTGCACCGGCTGGCGGACTATTTCAACAACGGCGCGGCGCTGACGTCATCGGACGTCCGCCACGCTGTTTTCACCCCGGTGCGGGGCCGGCGCGGCTACGCCATGGGGCCGGTCGACGCCTACTTGGACCGCGCCCTCGAGGTGATACTGGCGGCCGAGTAGGCCAGTCCGCAGAGCGCACGAGCAGCCGGATTGCGCACACTCTGACCGCCTCGGCGACCCCCCGCCACGGCCAACGGTCCCGAGCGGCCGAGTTTTCCTTCCGTACACTTCCAAGGGCCGCGCATGTGCCGGCGGCAGTCAAGCACCGTCCGATAGCTCGAGGAGCCCGACAATGGCGTCGCAATCGCCACCGCGTGAGTCGCATGTCCACCATCTGCCGGAGGCGCGCGTGCGAATTGTCACGCGACGGCGCATCGGCACAATCCTGGGCCCGCTGCTATTTCTGATCTGCTATTTCGCTATGCCGGACGTCGCCCTGAAAGGCGAGTCCGCGATCGCCGGGCCAAGGGCGGCGGCGGTGGCCGGAGTGCTTTGTCTGATGGCGGTCTGGTGGATGACCGAGGTCCTGCCGCTCTACGTGACCGCGTTGATCCCGCTGGTCGGCTTCCCGCTATTGCGGGTCTGCCAAATCGACGCCGCCGCGGCGCCTTACGCCAATAAGACGATCTTCTTGTTCCTCGGCGGATTCGTGCTGGCCATGGCGATGGAGCGGTGGAATCTGCACCGGCGGGTGGCGATCTGGGTGATCCTGGCGGTCGGCTCGAAACCGCGGGCGGTGCTATTCGGCTTCATGTTGGCGACCTCCTTCCTGTCGCTCTGGGTCTCCAACACCGCCACCGCCGTGATGATGCTGCCGATCGCCACCTCGGTGCTCAAACTGGTCGAATCGGTGACCAAGCGCAAAGACAAGGGCTTTAGGGTGGCGATGGTCCTGTCGATCGCCTACGGCGCGTCGATCGGCAGCTTCGGCACGCCGATCGCCTCGCCGCCCAACGCCATCGCCATCGGCTACCTGGCCGAACAGGGCGTCAACATCTCCTTCTTCGACTGGATGCGAGTGGGCATTCCGCTGTGGGCCGTCTTCCTCGTCATCGGCTGGTTCCTGCTGACCTTCGTGTCGAACCCGCCGGCCGTCAAAGGCGCCATCCCCGGCCACAAAGAGGTCATGCGGGCCGAACTGGCCAAACTGGGGCAGTTCCACGGACCCGAGCGCCGGGTCGGCGTCATCTTCTTGATCTGCGCGCTGACCTGGATAGCCCACGGCTGGATCGAGAATCTGCTGGGCTTGAGCAACACCGGTCTGACCGACGAGTTGATCGCCGTGGCCGTGATCTTCGCGCTGTTCCTGACGCCGGTGTCGTTCCGCCGGCCCGGCCGGGCCCTGATGAACTGGGGCGACTTGAAGAACCTGCCTTGGGGCATCCTCTACCTGTTCGGCGGCGGCTTGTCGGTCGCCGCCCAGGTTGAGGCCTCCGGCCTGGCGAACTGGATCGGCGAGCGGGCCAAGGGCCTCGGCGGCCTGCAACTGTTCTGGCTGCTGATCGTCTGCTGCGCGCTGACCTGGATCATCACCGAGTTCATGTCCAACACGGCGGCCGCCGCCACCCTGATCCCGATCTTCGGCGCCGCCGCCATCGCCTTGGGCTATTCGCCGGTGATGCTGGCCATACCGGTCGCCATGGCCGCGTCTTGCGCCTTCATGATGCCGGCCGGCACGCCGCCGAACGCCGTCGCCTACTCGTCCGGGATGATCCGGATCGGCGACATGAACCGGGCCGGCGTGCTGATCGCCATCGTCGGGGTGATCATGGTCAGCGTCAACATGTTCATCTGGGGCCAGGTCGCCCTCGGCCTGTGAGCCCGCCGCCGCAATCCGAGTTCGAGTTA
>JAITKC010000231.1 GCA_031278665.1 Bifidobacteriaceae bacterium
CCGGTGACCGGATCGGCCCAGGCGGGCGCCGGCCGCGAGGCGCTTGCGTTCCACCCGCCGGGCGACGTGCGGGTGTTGCTGCCGGTCACCTGGGACGGCGAGTCCGGCCTGGCCGGGAACTCGGTGGTCGTCGGGTCGGCGCCGCCGCCCAGCCAGCTTGAAGCCGTCCGCTACGGCTCGGAGCTGGCGGTCTCTTGGCATTGGCCGGACGGCGACTACCAGATGGAGGCCGCCTGGTCGGGCGCGGGCGCCCGGTCCGGCCGGCGTCGCCTGGACCAGGCCGGCTATCGGCGCGACGGCGGTTTGCGCATCGCCGATGCCGACCAGGTCACCCGGGTCTCGGTGGCGACGGTCGCCCGGGGCGGCGGCGTCGAGCACGTCGGCGACGCGGTGACAATAGTGGTCGATGCCGCGCGGCCGGTCTTTTCTTATACGCTCAGGCTGCCCCGGGGCCTGTTTGGCGGCCGAGAGGCTCAGGTCGAGGTCACAAGCGGCGGTTTTCGGGGGACCGCCGAGTTTGTGGCGGTGATCGCGCCGGGGCGGCTCATGCCGGAGCGGCCGGACGAGGGCCAGGAGATCGCTCGTTTGCGCCTCAGCTTTGCCGCCGGGCGAACACGTCAGGCGGCTTTTAGCCTGCCCAAAGTCCCCAGGCCCTATTGGGTTCGCCTGTTTCCGGTCGCCGGGGACCGGATCGCCCTGGAAGACCCCCCTACCTGGACGATGAAAGGATGAAGCCGTGCCGCTCCTAGACCATGTGGCGCCGTGCCCCTACTGCTATAACGACATCGACCTGCGGGCGGTGGATTTTCGCTGTCTCGGCCGCCCGGCGCCCGGCCGCCCCGTCTGCCCGAAACAGGTCGACCCGATCCGCCGCCGCAAGTCGGGTGACCTCAACGCCTACTACCCGGCTTTCACGCCTCCGGGGCTGACGGTCGTTTCGGGCAGGGGTTTATTTGAACACCGCCGAGCCAAGTGTCCCCGGTGTTTCGGAGAGACCGGCATTCGGTTGTGCCCGCAGTGCCATTCGCGCATCCCGGAGGGGTTCGCCGGCGACAGCCCTTTGTTCGGGCTGGTCGGGCCGCGCTCGGCCGGCAAGACGGTGATGTTGGCCGTGTTGTTGCGCGAACTGGCCACCAACGGTCCGGTGGCCCGGCGTTTCGGCCATGTCATCACCCTTTGCGACGGCGGGCCGAGCGACGGGCAGGGCGTAGATCTCAGGGCTGTCTTGACGAATATGGAGGACCATAGACTACTGCCGGATCAGACGCTTGCGGCCAACGAGCACAGCAATAAGCCGGTGGTTTTCGAATGGAAGATCCAGCGCGAGGGGTTGGGCAAGGTGATCGGGGATTACAAATCGACTGTTTTCTCCTTCTACGACGCCGCCGGCGAGGGCTTGGCCAGCGACGAGAGAGCGCTGTCGAGGACCTATCTGCTGGCCACCGACGGGGCCATCCTCCTGCTCGACCCGTTCAGTTTCCCGAACAACTCAGGCGCGCCGGCGGTGGCCAACCAACAGGTCGAAACCGCGCCCGAAGTCGTGCTCCAAGCCGTCACCCAGGTCCTGCGCCAGGGCGAAGGCACCAAAGCGAACCGCAGGATCAAACAACCGGTGGCGGTGGTGATCTCGAAGATCGACGCCTTCTTCGGGAACGTGGGCCAGGCCAGCCCGATCCGCCGGCCCTCCTCCAAACTATCTTTCTTCGATGAGGCCGAGTCGGCCTCCGTCCACGACCACATTGGCTCGATGGTCCGGAGTTGGGGCGGGGAAGGGCTGTTGGGGTCCCTGGACATGAACTACGCCAACTACCGGTTGTTCGGTCTGTCCGCCCTTGGCCACGAACCGGATTACGCGGCCCGGCGGATCGATCCCCGCGGACTGGCGCCCCACCGCGTGGCCGAGCCGTTGTTATGGCTGATGGCCGAACGCGGCTTTATCCAACGGCAGGGCTGAGCCGTGTTCGACGTCGCCGTTTACACCGACACCAGGGCCAGCGAAGCCCTGGACGGGATAGACGGCTTCAATTTTCAGGCCGCCTCGTCCGGCCTGACGGCCCGCGACCGCCAGGTGATTCGCGACGGAATGGTACATCAGGTGGTGGTCGGCTGGGGGGTGGATCGCGACCCGCTGGACCACCCGCCGTCCTTCGCCTACCGCCGCCAAGATGATCGCCATTATTTGGCCCGCGGCGTCTCCACCGGAGTGACCAATAACGGCCGGCCCGGCAATCTGCTGACCCAGGCGATTGTGACCGCCAGTCCGGACGACTTCGGCTCGATGCGCCCGGCCCAGCTTTTCGGCGCCCTGAATTGGAACCTGGCCAAGGCCCCCGGCAAACAGCTTGCCCAGTGGGCGCCGCCGCTTAAGGTGGCGCCGCAGTTTGAGGCCGAGGCGCTTGGCCAGATGATCAAAGACGACCCGTGGGCGGTCGCCCACCTGGCCGAATACCTGTCGATGGTTGAACAGACCATGGGGGAAGAACCGAAGCGGTTGATCTTGATCACCGCCGACGAGTCGACGGCCTTGCGCTGGATCGCCCTGGGGACGCTGTTTGTGGACGCCGAACGGGCCCTCGGCTTGTCGATTCGCGGTTTGGCGGCGGACCCTATGACGACTCGGGGCGACATAGTCGCCGCCAGCCCCAGCTTCGGCCCCCAGCCGGACCCGGCCGTCGCCCGCCCCGGGGTGAATGTGGTCGATCTGGACCGGCGCGTCATCGGGCCGGTCGAAACCTCCGAATCGGCGCGAACCCAAGCCGCCTGGTTCCTTGAACAGGACAGCGGGGAGGCGTTGGCGGCCATTGAACTGGCCCGTCGCTGGGAGCGTCTCTTGGCGCCCGAACTGGCCACCCGCGCCGCCGCGCTGGTCTCGTTCCCGGTCCAGCTAGCCGACCAGGCCGTCTGGCTGACGGCCGTCCAGGCGCTGCGCGACCTGGCCCAGGCCGGTCAGGCGGATGAGCTGTTCTTTTACGGCGACGCCCTATTAGACGTCGCGGTCACCTACCCGGTGACGACGCACGATGACGCCGCCTTGGCCGGCCAGGCTTTGCTCGGTTTGATCTCCGTCCAGTCGTCCGACTTGGCCGCAAGTCTGTTGGTGGCGACTTTGGAGGCGGTCGCCGCCCGCCCGCGGGCCCGCGACGCCTGGTTGGCGGTGATCGTCGAAGCCCCCGCTGAACTGCGTCTGACCTGGGCAGACGCCGGCGCCAGGGGGCAGGCGGCGACTTTCTTTGGGGAAATGGCCGGATTATTCGACGACGCCCGGCTGGCGGACTTGTTCACCGTCCTGAACACTTTGGCGGTCTTCGAACCGGGCGGCGCGCCGGCGGCGGCGCGCTCGCGCCTGGCCCGGTATTGGGCCGCGAACCCGGGCCGGACCAGACAAAGCGGGCGCTGGGCGGACGCGGCGGAAATCACCCGGGAGTTGGCCGGCCGGCTGCTCGGTGCCTGGCGGGCCGGCGATCCGGCCGCCATCGACGCCCTGGCCGGCGGCGACTGGTCGTGGCTTGGGGACAGCCCGGCGCTGTCCCCGGCCGCCGCCAGCGAGATCGCCGGCTGGATCGCCGCCGCCGACTTGGCCAACCGTCCGCCGCCAGAGCGGACCGCCGCCTTGGCGGCGGCCGGACCCCTGCCGGCCGAGAGCTGGCCGCTGGTCTGGCGCGGGGCCGCGCTGGAAGCAGACCACAAACTCTTCATCGCCTGGGCGGACAGCCAAAGTCTGATAACCGACCGGGCGGGCGCCTGGCTGGCCGGACAAATCGAAGCTTTTTTGCAAACCGGGCGCCCCGGCATCGGACTAAGGCGACTGCTGGTCCGGCTGGCCGAACCGGACGTCGAAGTCGACCACCCGGACCTGGCCGACTGGGCGAACCAGACGGTCCAGGCGCGCGGCTATTTCGAGACGGCGATGAAATATCGCCAGGTCCCCAACCGCTATCTGGACGCCGTGGCCGAATACGTCCCGACTATGGCCCCCCTGATGATCGACTACCTCGGCGAGATCCTCGTCGCCAGCTCAGACGCCGTCGGGGTGGCCCGAGTGGTCGCGGCCGGCCCGGAATGGTCTTATGAGGCCGTCCGCCGGGCGCTGGCCAAACGCCGCGCCACAGTCGAGGACTTGGCGTTCGCGCTGACCCGGGCGCTGGCCATGGTCGGCGAGGGGCCGGTGGCCCTGGCCCGGGCGGCCGAGGAGTTTCTCCAAGGCGTCTGCGACGACCGCAAGCGGATGAGCCTAGTCGACCGGGCCGCCAAACGCGGTCTGATCGACCGGCCCACCCAGGACCGGTTCGACAGTTTCGCCAGTCAGGCCAAGAAGGGGCGTCTGGGGCGGCGCATTGCCAGGGCCGCCACCGAACTGCGCGGCGCCATGGGCAAGGAAGACTGATGGACGACTTCTTTGGCGGCCTGATTGTGGCGGCGCTCGTCGCCGGGGTCGTCGCCTTTGTCCTTTGGGTAGTCCTGGCGACCGTGTTGCGCGTCCTGGCTTGGTTAGTCGCCTATTGGTGCGCCGCCTTCTGCCTGGCCGCCGCCGGCGGTTTGAT
>JAITKC010000250.1 GCA_031278665.1 Bifidobacteriaceae bacterium
CCGCCGACCAGCTCCTGACCAACTTGGCGCGGGCTGGGCGCTCGGTCACCTACGGTTTGGACGCGGCGCTGCGCCGGGCGCTCGGCAACCTGCCGGGGCGCAAAGTCCTGCCGGCCGTGTTCGTGTTGGGCCGCCGCCAGGGCCCGCGCCTGGCGCCGCTGGCGCCGGGTCTGGCCGAACTGGGCGGGGAGATAGTCTTCGGTTCGCCGACCGCCCCGGCCGAGGACCCGGTTTTGCCTCTGCGGGCGGCCCGCGTGGCCGCCCAAACGGGTTTCGCGTTTGAGCCGTTGACGGCGCTGGCGCTGCGCGACTGCCCGCCGCTGCCCGAGCCCTGGCCGGCCGAGGCCCGCGCGGAACTGGGCGCGTTCCTGGCCGCCGGCCAGGCGATTGTGCCGGTCTGGGAGGCGCTCGACCAGGCCGGACTGGTCGTCCGGCTGTGGCCGGAGTGGACGGCGGTGCGCAATCTGGTGCAGCGCAATCCGCTCCACCGCCACACCGTCGACCGCCACCAGGTCGAGGCCGCCGCCCGGGTGGCGGGCCTGGACCTGCGCGCCGCCCGGGCGGATTTGACGGCGGTCGCGGCGCTGTTCCACGACCTCGGCAAACGGCCCGGCGAGCGGGACCATCCGGCCTTGGGCGCGCTGCTCGCCCGCCCGCTGTTCGCCCGCATGGGTTATGCGGCCGCCGATGCCGCCTATATGGTCGCGCTCATCCGCCACCATTTGACGCTGGCCAAGTTGGCGACCTCGCGCGACCCGTCCGACCCGGAAACTATCGACTTATTGCTGCAAGCGGTTGAGCACCGCCTCGAACTGCTCGACGGCCTGGCCGCTTTGACCGAGGCCGACGCCCAGGCGGCCGGGCCGAAGGCCTGGTCCAAACAGCGCGCCGGCCTGGTCCGGCAACTGGTCGGCGCCGCCCGCGCCGCCCTCAGACGCATATAGGATCGCCGCCGGCGCCGGCTGACCGGTTCTGGCCGACCGGCCGCCCGCGCCGGGTCCGGCCCGGGGCATGGGCCGCGTCTAAGCCGGGACGCGGGGCGCCCGCGTTCGGGGCTGTCTGCGCTCCGAGCGGCCCGGACGCGCCGGACGGTCGGCGGGGCCGGGGCCACCGGCCCCGGCTCGGCGGGGCCGAGCGCATATGCTTGGTGCAATGCGATCCATCGGCCCCATCCTCAAAGCCAACGACTTACGCGGCGCGGTGCCAGGGCAATGGGGGGCCGATGAAGCCCGCGTCCTCGGCGCGGCCCTGGCCCACGCCTTTGGCGACGCGCCGGCGCTGCTGGTCGGCCACGACATGAGGGTGAGCGGGCCGGAACTGGCCGCGGCCTTGATCGAAGGGGCGACCAGGGCCGGACTGGACGTGATCGACCTGGGACAGGTCTCGACCGACACCATGTACTACGCCAGCGGCGCCAAATCGCTGCCCGGCGCGATGCTCACGGCATCGCACAACCCGGCCGGCGACAACGGTCTGAAGGCGATGCGGCCGGGCGCCAAGCCGGTCGGCCGCGAGACCGGGCTGAAGGACATAGTCGCCTGGGCGGACGCCAACCCGGACCCCCCGCCGGCGGCTACGCCGGGAGCGGTCCAAACTCTCGACCTGCTGCCCGAGTTCGCCCGTTTTCTGCGTCGAACCGTCGACCTGTCCGCCATCCGGCCGCTGACCGCGGCGGTCGACGCCGGCAACGGCATGGGCGGAGTCGTGGCGGAGGCGGTGCTGGGCACGGCCTGCGGCGCCCCGCCGTTGCCGGTGAAAGTGGCGCCGCTGTTCTTCGAGCCGGACGGACGTTTCCCGAACCATGTGCCCAATCCGATCGATCCGCAAAACCTGGCCGACCTGCGCCGGGCCGTGCTCGAATCCGGCGCCGACCTAGGCCTGGCCTTCGACGGCGACGCCGACCGCTGTTTCGTGGTCGATGAGACCGGCCAGCCGGTCAGCCCGTCGGTGATCGGCGTGATGGTCGCCTTGCGCGAAGTCGCCCGCGAGCAGGCGGCCGGCCGGCCGGCGGTGGTCATCCACAACGCCATCACCTCTCGGATCCTGCCGGAGCTGGTGCGGGCCTCGGGGGCCGAGCCGGTGCGCACCAAAGTTGGCCACAGCGTCATCAAACCGGCGATGGCCGAACGCGACGCCGTGTTCGGCGCCGAGCATTCCGGACACTTTTATTTTCGCGACTTCTTTTACGCCGACTCCGGCATCTTGTCGGCGATGCACGTGCTGGCCGCGCTCGGCTCGCAAGACCTGCCGCTGAGCCGCCTGGCCGACCTCTACAGCCCCTACGCCGCCTCCGGCGAGATCAATTTCCGGGTGGCCGATCCGGCCGTGTCGATCCAGAAGGTGCAGTCCGCCTACGCCGCCGACGCCGCCCGGGGCGTGGTCTGGCTTGACGCGCTCGACGGTCTGACAGTCAGCCATTGGGGCAGTAGCCCCCGTTGGTGGGCGAATGTGCGTCCGTCTAACACCGAGCCGCTGCTGCGATTGAACGTTGAAGCCGAGGACCGCGATGTGATGGTCAAAGTCCGCGACGGGATCGCCGGATTGGTGACCGGACTGTGCTGAGCCATGCCGAACACTGCTGAGCGGCGCCGGGGCCGGGGCCGGGGCCGAAGACTCAACCGAGAAGGAGAAACAATGGACGAATGGGTGCGTCAGGCGTTGCGTTGCCCCGCCTGCCGGAGCGAGTTGACCGACCGTCCCGGACACTTGGTCTGTCCGGTCTGCCGGCTCGCCTATCCGGTCCGGGACGGCATTCCGGCGCTGCTGGCCGGCCGGGCGGTCGAACTGGGGGATCGGCTGTGACCGCGGCCGCGCCGGCCGGGATCGACCACGCGCCGGGACGCCACGCCGTCCGCGACCTCGGCTTGGCCGAGGCCGGCCGCCACCAGATTCGCCTGGCCGAACAGCAAATGCCCGGCCTGATGGCGCTGCGCCGGGAGTTCGGCCCGTCCGGGGCGTTGGCCGGCGCCCGGATCACCGGCTCGCTCCACATGACCGTGCAGACCGCGGTGCTGATCGAGACCCTGCTGGCGCTGGGCGCCGAAGTCCGCTGGGCCTCCTGCAATATCTACTCGACCCAGGACGAGGCGGCCGCCGCGGTCGTGGTGGGGCCAGACGGCGACTCCGACAATCCGCGCGGTCCGGCGGTGTTCGCCTGGAAGGGCGAGTCCCTCGACGCCTACTGGTGGTGCACCTGGCAGGCGCTCGCCTGGCCGGACGGCGACGGCGGCATCGTCGGCCCCGACCTGATCGTCGACGACGGCGCCGACGCCTCGACGCTGCTGGCGGCCGGCGCCGAATACGAGGCGGCCGGGCTTGAGGCCCAGGCCTACCGGGAACTCGGCGCCACCGCCGAGGGGCGGGTGGTCCAGGCGCTGCTTTCCAAAGTCGCGACCGAGGCGCCGGGCGCCTGGACCCGCCTGGCCGGCGGATTGCGCGGGGTCAGCGAGGAAACCACCACCGGAGTGCACCGTCTGACGGCCTTGCACAATTCCGCGCGACTCGGTTTCGCGGTTATCGACGTCAACGATTCGGTCACCAAGTCGAAGTTCGACAACATCTACGGCATCCGCCACTCGCTGCCCGACGGGCTCGACCGCGCCACCGACATTCTGATCGGCGGGAAGGTCGCGGTGGTGGCCGGTTACGGCGACGTCGGCAAGGGCGCGGCCCAGGCCCTGCGCGGCCAAGGCGCGCGGGTTATCGTCACCGAGATCGACCCGATCTGCGCCCTGCAAGCGGCCATGGACGGCTTCCAGGTGGCTCGAATGCCAGACGTGGTCGGCTTGGGCGACTTCTTCATCACCGCCACCGGCAACCGCGACGTGATCACGGCCGAACAGATCGCGGCGATGAAGGACAAAGCGGTGGTCGGGAACATCGGTCATTTCGACAACGAAATCGACATGGCGGCCCTGGCGGCCTACCCGGGCGTGGTCCGCCGGCGTATCAAAGACCAGGTCGACGAGTGGGTTTTCCCGGACGGGCACTCCGTCCTGGTGTTGTCCGAGGGGCGGCTGCTCAATCTTGGCAACGCCACCGGCCATCCCAGCTTTGTGATGTCGTGTTCGTTCGCCAACCAGGTCTTGGCGCAGGTCGAGCTGTGGCGGCGGGGTCCGGGCGGGTATCCGCCCGGAGTCCATCGATTGCCGAAGGCGCTGGACGAGAAGGTCGCCCGGTCGCACCTGGCGGCGCTGGGCGCCGATTTGACCCAGTTGACGCCGACCCAGGCGCGCTACCTCGGCGTGCCGGTCGAGGGGCCCTATAAACCCGACTACTACCGCTACTGAGCGCCCGGCCGGGACCGGTTGGCGCCTTGGCGCAGGTCGGCGCGCCGTTCCGGCCGTGGGATGCGAGTAATTTCAACATCTCGGTCCACTCGTGGATCGGGAAGCGAGAATTGCTCGCGTTTCGGGCCCCGGTGGGGCAGTTCCGGCCCTGGGATGCGAGTAATTTCAACATCTCGGTCCACTGGCGGCGCAAGATGTGCGTATTACTCGCTTTCTGGGCCGACGGCTCCGGCGGGACAAACCCATCAACACCGCCCTCCCCGCCGGGACGAATCGAGACCGACAATTGTTGTGGCCGAACGCATCGAGACCGACAATTTCCCTGGTCGAACGCATCGACACCGACAATTTCCCTGGTCGAACGCATCGACACCGACAATTTCCCTGGTGTTTTGTATGGTCACCGGCCATATCTAGGTGGGCGTTTGGAGGTGTCGCGGGTCAGACCGGCGCGCCCGGTTTG
>JAITKC010000050.1 GCA_031278665.1 Bifidobacteriaceae bacterium
TGGGTGTCGCGCCCAAGGAACAGCGGCCCGTCGATCCCCTGTTCGCGCCGGTATTCGATGATCGCGGCGGTGATGGCGATGATGTGGGCCTCGTTGAAAGCCCCGTCCAGCGACGACCCACGATGCCCGGAGGTGCCGAACACCACCTGCTGCGCCGGGTCCGCCGGGTCTGGTTTGATGCTGTAATAGGCGTCTTCGAGCGCCTTCAACTCGACTAGGTCTGAGGGTTGGGCCAACTGGCCGGCGCGTGGATCCATGACTCGATCTTCCCACCGGACGGGGCGCCGGTTTGACCGCCCCAAAACCGTCTTGGCGAAGTGTGACGAAGAACACAGCGGCGGCGGGAACTTTCGCCTCCGCCGGGTCGTTGTAAATGTTAGAAGGTCCTGCTTTTGCTGATGCGCGTGCTCTGGGGCGAAGTCGGTATGCGCCGCAAGCAGGACCTTCTCTATTTTTCCGGCCGCGATTGGGCCCGGCCGGTTAGGCTGGCGGAGATGAAGCGAGCACCGTCGGCCGCGGCCCAGGACTATCTGAAGGTCATCTGGTCGATCCGCGAGTGGGACGCCCGCGAGCCGGTCACCATTAGTTTGTTGGCCGCCCGGCTGGCGGTCTCGCCGTCGACCGTCTCCGAAGCCGTCAAGCGCCTGGTCGAGCGCGGTTTGGTGGGCCACGCCCCCTACGCCGCGATCCAGTTGACCGCCGAAGG
The DNA here is from genome assembly GCA_031278665.1 of Bifidobacteriaceae bacterium. GTDB lineage: Bacteria > Actinomycetota > Actinomycetes > Actinomycetales > WQXJ01 > JAIRTF01. The sequence continues at coordinate 707 of JAITKC010000050.1, forward strand.
CGAACGCCTGGCGCTGGCCATGGTTCGCCGCCACCGCCTGCTCGAGTCGTTTTTGGTCAGCCAGTTGGGTTTCGGCTGGGACGAGGCGCACGATGACGCCGAAGTGCTTGAGCACGCCGCCTCCGACCGTTTTGTCGACGCCATCGACCGTCTGCTCGGCCACCCCAAGCGCGACCCGCACGGCGACCCCATCCCGAGCGCCGACGGGGCCGTCGCCCATCCGCCGGCGCGGCCGCTGGCCTCGGTCGAGGCGCCGGCGGCGGCCGTCGTGGAACGCATTTCCGATGCCGACCCGGCAATGTTGCGCTATTTCGCGACGGTCGGCCTGGTCCCCGACGCCGCCGTCGCGGTGGTCGAAAGACGCGACTTCGCCGGCGTCATGTCGATCCGGGTCGAGGCGAGTGGCGAAACGGTCGAACTGGGCGACATCGCCGCCGAGGCGATCTGGGTTTCCACCGCCGGCTGACAGCCGGGCCGGCCGGCTACTAGGCTGGAAACCCAAACAATGGCGGAAGGGACAGGGCGATGACCGTTTTCATCATCGTCGCCGTTGTCGGACTGGCGCTGACCGCGTTGGCGCTGTTCGCGGACGGCATCGGCGACGCGCTGGACTTCGCCGGCACCGGCTCGGGCATCATCTCGGGCGCTTCGATTGGCGGGCTGATCAGCGGCATCGGCTTCGGTGGCTGGCTCGGCCTGGCGCTGACCGACCGCCCCTGGCTGGTGGCGGTGATCTCGGGGGCGACCGGGCTGGCGGTGGCGGGGGCGGCGGCGGGCTGGTACCACTGGCTGAGACGCGCCCAAGGCGACGAGAAAGACCTGGCCATCGGCGGCATCGTCGGCACCACCGGCGCCGTGCGGAGCGTGTCGCGCGACGACCCGACCACCGGAACCGTCGCGGCGACCTACCTCGGGGCCGTGCGGACCATGCAGTTCACGTCCGGCGCGCCGCTCAAAGCCGGCGCCGCGGTGAGGATCGCGGCGCTCATCGACCCCGAGACGGTTCGAGTCGAACCGCTTGACTGATAATCGCGGAAGGACCCCCAAATGACTGAACTGATCGAGCGCAATAACGCCGTCCTCGCCATCGTCGGCATTGTTGTGGTGCTCGGGCTGATCGTTTTCGCGGTGGCCCGGCGTTATAAGATTCCCCAGGCCAACGAGGCGTTGGTGATAACCGGCGCGAAGAGTTCGGAGGGCGGGGTCAAAATCGCGCTCGGCTCGGGCGCGTTCTTCGTGCCGTTCGTCCAGAAATCGACTGTCATCTCGCTGGAGGCGATGCGCATCGAGTTGGCCGTCTCCGGCGGCGTGTCCAAGGACAACATCAAAGTCAGAGTCGATGCCGTGGCCCAAGCCAAGGTCGACGGCACGCCTGTGGGGGGGAGGGCCGCCGCTCAGCGTTTCCTCGATTCCGACAGCGAGGTCGCCAACAACATCCGCTCGATTCTGGCCGGGGCGCTGCGCGGGGTGATCGGCAATATGACAGTCGAGGAGATGCTGCGCGACCGCGAGGGCCTGGCCACCAAAATCCGGGCGGCGGCAATCGAGGCGGTGTCGGAATCCGGCCTGCGCGTCGACACGCTCCAGATCAACGACATTGTGACCGACCCGGAGGATTACATCACGAACCTCGGCCGCCCGCAGGTGGCGGAGACCCGGCGGCTGGCCGAAATCGCGGAAGCCGACAACGAACGTCAGTCGGCTGAGGCCAGGGCCACCGCCCGGGTGGCGATCGCCCAAGCGAACAAGGACGCGGCGCTGAAAGAGGCCGAGTTCAAGGCCCAGACCGACGAGGCTCAGGCGGTGGCGAACGCGGTCGGGCCGAAGACTAAGGCCGCCCAGGACGCCACCATCACCAAGGCCGAGCAATCCAACGCCGAACAGCAAGTGCAGTTGGCCAAGTTGATGCTCGACGCCGAGGTCCGGGCCAAAGCCGACGCCGACCTCTACGTCTCGCAGAAACGGGCCGACGCGGCGCTTTACACCGCCGAACAGGACGCCAAGGCGCAGGCGGCGGTCATCAAACAGCAGGGTCAGGGCCACGCCGAGGCCACCCGCGTCCAGGGGCTGGCGGAGGCTGAGGCGACCCAGGCCCGCGGCGAGGCCGAGGCGGAGGTCCGGGCGGCGATGGCCGAGCGCGAGGGTCGCGGCCAGGGCGAGGCCATCCGGGCGCGGGGCCTGGCGGAGGCCGAGGCCATCCGGGCCAAAGGCCAGGCCGAGGCCGAGGTCAAGGAGTTGCTGGCGGCCGCCTACGAGAAGTACGGCCAGCAGGCCGTGATCGACCGCATTCTGGCGGCTCTGCCGGAGATGCTGGCCCAGGCCGCCTCGCCGATCGGCCAGATCGACAATCTGACGGTGGTCGGCGGGGCCGACGGCGCCAGCGGTGTCACCAAACTGGCCACCAATTTGCTGACCGAGTTGCCGGCCGTGGTCAAGGCCGCGACCGGTCTTGACCTGAACGCCTGGTTGACCTCGTTCATGGCCCGCCAGAACCCAGCCGCCGACGAGGGATAACCCGCCGCCGCCGGGGGCGCGCTCGGCGGGGTTTAGGCCGGCGTTCGCGCCCGATGCCGTCCGACCGCTGTCTGAGGCCGCTGCTTCAATAGTCGCATGGTTGAGACATTGGTGGCGCTGGGCGCTTTGATCGTGGGCGCCTTGGTCGGGTTTTGGTTGGGGCGGGCATGGTCGCGGGCGTCCGGCGGGGACGGCGAGGCGCGGGGCAGGGCGGAGCTGTTG
>JAITKC010000070.1 GCA_031278665.1 Bifidobacteriaceae bacterium
GCGGCGATCTGCATCGACGTCCGCTCCTTGCCGTCGCGGTCGGTCCAATAGTGTTGCGACAGGCGGCCGGTCACAATGACCGCGTCGCCGTTCTTGAGCGACAGCAAGACGTTCTCAGCCAGGTCCTTCTGGCTGACCTTGACGTCGAACCAGGTGGTCGGCGCGTCGCGGCGCTCGCCTTGGGCGTCCCACCACCAAGCGGTCGAGCCGACCCGAAAAGTCACCCAAGTCGAGTCGTCGTGGCCGTGCCGCTGCGGGGGGCGGGCCACCCAACCTTCAACCGTCAGCGTGATCTCATTGTTCATGTGCAAGTGCTCCTTAGGTTGATCGTGGCGCGGCCCACCCCGCGCCGCCTTGAGGCCCGCCGGAGGGCTGCCCGCCCTCGTTTTGCGCCTGCCAGAATCGTCCACCAGACCGCGGCCCCGGGCCGACCAGAAAAGCAATGCCTGTGGATAAGCAATTGCACTCGGCTGAACCCTCGCCAACCGCTGTCAGGCGCGGCAGAGCGGATCGCGGCCCGTCGGACCGCTTGGGGCCGTCGCCCAACCGCCGGCCGGACGCCAAAGCTCAGCGGCCGAACAGCCGAACAGCCGAATGGCGCAGGCGCCGAGGGCGCGGCGACGGGCGGGCGCGGGAACTCAGGAGCGCGGGAACTCAGGAGCGCAGGAACTCAGGAGCGCAGAGGCTCAGGAGCGCGGGAACTCAGGAGCGCAGGGGCTCAGAGCCCAGACCGGCGGTTTCGCCAATCCCGGCGAGGTCCGCCAGGAGGGCGGCCAAAGCGCCCCGGTCTTCGAGGGTTTGTCTGGTCGGACGCGCCATCGCGCGGTCGACCACCGACTCGACGGCCGCGCGAACCGCGTCCTCCAAAGCGGCGCGGCGGCGCCGCTCGACTTTGCCGGGTCGCAACAGGCGCGCCCAGAAACCGCCCCGCGGCGGCGCCGCCACGGCCTCCAGCGCTTGACCCAGCCGGGCGGCCAAGTTCTGGGGCGAGGCCAGCGAATAGGCGACGGCCATCGCCCAGCGCTCGGGCAAGGCGGCGGCCGCCTCGGCCGCCCAGATGGCGGCGGCCTGGCGGACCTGGTTCGGCTCCAAAACCCGAGGAGCGCCCACGCCCTGCGCGCCGATCACGGCCTCGACCAGGTAGGAGACCACGGCCGCGGCCGCCCGCCCCAACCAGGTCGACTCGGCCGCCAAGTCGACCGCGATCCGCCCGTCCGCCACCGCCAACTCGGCCGCGCCGGCCAACTGGCGCGCCGCCGCCGCCAGATCGCTCGCCGTCCGCGTCATCGCCATCGTCCGGTGCGCCGTCCGGGCCATCAGCGCCGAACGCAAGCCATCGACTCCGGCGCCCGTCTTCGCCGAGGTCAAAGCCACCGCCGGCGAGGTCAACCCGTCATCGACCAGCAGACCGGTCAACGCCCGGCCGATCGCCTCGGCGTCCGCCGGGCCGACGGCGTCGATCTGATTCAGCACCACAATCGTCAACCGCCCCTGGTGGGCCTTGGCGGCGGCGACAAACCGCTCATGTAAGGCCGGATCGGCGTACTTCTGCGGGTCGGTGACCCAAATCAGGACGTCGGCCAGCGGCAAAGCCCGGTCGGCGATCTCGTGGTTGGCGGCCAGCGCCGAGTCGTAATCCGGCAAGTCGAGCAGGATCATTCCGCGCAGTTCGCCAATATGCGACTCCAACACCGAATCGCGTTTGATCCACGACCCGCGCTCGACTCCAAGCCAGTCGAGCAACTCTTCGGCGCCGGTCCCCCAGACGCAAGCGGTCACCTTCGAAGTGGTCGGCCGCACCACGCCAACCTCCGAAAAAGCCATTTCGGCGATGGCGTTGAAAAGCGACGACTTGCCCGAGCCGGTGCCGCCGCTGATCGCCACAATGGTGTGGTCCACGCCCCGGTCGAGGCGTTGGACGAGCAGTTCGGCCACCGCCAGGGCGTCCGCCGGCAGCGACTCGTCCAGGCGCCGGGCGGTCAAGCGCGCCGCCTCGCGCAATTTCTCGATCCCCAGCCTGAGGCGTTGGACCTGGTCGTCGGTCATGAGCCCACCTTCTTCGCCGCGAACGCCAGCCGGTCGGCCGACCAGGCCAGGGTGTCCGATGCCGTTCGCTCGACTTCGCGCACAGCGCCGGCGAACGCCGCCAGGGCCAGGCGGACAATCCCGGCGCGGGCTTCGCGCAGCGACTCGCGGGCGTCCTCGATCAGCGCCTCTGACTGGTCTGCCAGCAACCCGGCCAGCAAACCCGCCGGCCCCTCCGCGCCGAGCGCCGCCGCCTGCGCCAAAGCCACCAGACCGGACCGTCCGAAAGCCTCGACCGCCCGGGCGGTGGCGGCGTCCCGGCGCCCGCGCAGCCGGGCCTTGAGGCCCTCGACCCACAGCCCGTGGCCGGCGCCGCCGGCCAGCTCCTCGGGCAAACCGACTTCGGCCAGCCGGCGGCGCTCGATCAGCGCGCGCGTGCCCTCCGGCACGTCCGCGCCCTGCCAAAGCGAAACCATGGCGGCCCGGGCGTCGGCCAGCAGCCGGCGGAAATCGGCCGCCACGGCATCGGACACCGCCCGACCCACCGACGCCGACCCGGACGCCCAACGTTTGCGCCGCTCGGGGTCCCGGGCCTGGTCGAAATCGACGTTCGCGAAAGGGCCTTCGGGTCCGAGTTGGTCCAGCCACACCTCGGTCAGCCGGGAATCGACCGGGCCCGGCTCGAAGTCCGCCGCCGCCTCGGCGGCGTCCGCGATCAACCCCTCGGTGGCCGACCGCAGCAGGTCGACCGAGGCCTCGTGCACCGCCTGGGCCTGGGCCAACTCGGCCGCCCTGGCCGCCAGGCGGTCCAAGGCGGCGCGCAGGTCCGGGGCGTCGGCTCGGCGCTCCGGGGCCGGGAAACGCTCCCGCAGCCATTGCCGCGGCTCGGCCACCAGCTCGGCCGGCAACGCGGACGGCGACCCCTCGACCTCCGGCAGGCTGAACACCGCCACGTCTTCGAGCCCGGCCGCCGCCAAACGCCGCCGCACGTCCGCCGCGATGGCCGGCCAGGCGGCATCGGGCAACCGGTTGACGACCAAGGCGACCGGCTCCGCGCCGGCGGCGAGGGACGCCAACAGATCCCAAACCATCGAGTCGCCGTACCGCAAAGCCGAGGTCACCGCCAGCCAGGCCGAGGTGGGGACGTCGGGCTGGGCTTTCAGGACCTCGGCCCCGACCGCGAAAGGATCGCCGCAATCCAGGATCGCCCAGGTCAGCGGCGCGTCCATGACGATTCTGGCTTCGGCCGCGCCGCGCACCCGATGATCGCCCTGGAGCGCGATGGTGTCCGGATGGGCAAGCAGCTGCGGGCGGACGGTGGTCTGCCGCAGCGCGCCGACGGCG
>JAITKC010000087.1 GCA_031278665.1 Bifidobacteriaceae bacterium
GCCCGCCGCCCGGTCCGATGCCGCGTCCGCCGTCCGGTCCGATGCCGCGCCCGCCGCCCGGTCCGATGCCGCGTCCGCCGTCCGGTCCGATGCCGCGCCCGCTCGTGACGCCCCCGCGCCGCCCGCCGCCGCGCCCGCCTTGCGGTCCGCCAGCGCGTCCGCTGGCGACCGGTCCGCTCCGCCCGCCGCGCGGCCCAGGCCGGCGCCGGCCGGGAGCCAATCGGGTTGGCGGGTCAGAACCAGGTTGGCCCGTCCGGGCAACGGGCGGAACCGATCCGGCAACGAATCCCAGGTGACTCGCCCCATCACAACCGCGTGCCCCCAGGTCAGATTCTTGAACCGGACCAGGTCCTCGGGCAGGCGCCAAGGCAGGGCGCCGTCGCGCCCGATCACTCCGGCGGTTGTCCGCGCCCAGATCAGGGCCACATTCGGCGGGCTGGCGGGGCCGGGCCGCCGGGCGCCTGGCCGCGGCCTGGCGGTCACACCGCCACCGGGGCCTTGATCGCCGGGTGGTGGCGGTAGTCGGGGAAGGCGAAATCGGACGGCTGGTAGTCGAAGAGCGACGCCGCCCGGCGCAGTTCGAGGTGCGGCGGGGGATAGGGGTCGCGGCTGAGCTGCAGGAGCACCTGGCCGAAGTGGTTGGCGTAGATATGGCAGTCGCCGCCGGTCCAGATGAACTCGCCCACGTCCAGGCCGGTCTGCTGGGCGATCATGTGGGTCAGCAGCGAGTAGGAGGCGATGTTGAAGGGCACGCCGAGGAACAAGTCGGCGCTGCGCTGGTACAACTGGCAGGACAGGCGCCCGTCCGCGACGTAGAACTGGAACAGGATGTGGCACGGCGGCAACGCCATTTGCTCCAGGTAACCGACGTTCCAGGCCGAAACGACCAGCCGGCGCGAGTCGGGCTGGCGCTCGATCAGTTCCAGCACGCGCGCGATCTGGTCGATGGCGCTGCCGTCCGGCGCCGGCCAGCTTCGCCACTGGACTCCGTAGACCGGCCCCAATTCGCCGTCCGGCCCGGCCCACTCGTTCCAAATCCGCACCCCCTGGTCCTGCAGGGGCCGGACGTTGTGGCCGCCGTCGAGGAACCAGAGCAACTCGGCGATGACCGAGCGAAGGTGGACTTGTTTGGTTGTGACCAGGGGAAACCCGGCCGCCAAGTCGAAACGCATTTGCTCGCCGAACAGGGAACGGGTGCCGGTGCCGGTGCGGTCGGTTTTGACGGCGCCGAGCGCCATGACCTTCTCCAGCAGCGCCTCATAGGGTGGACGGCTCACCCAGCCATCGTACCCAGCGCGTTCGCCGCGACCAGCGCCTCGAGGTCGCCGCGCAACTCCGGCGGCAGCGACAGCGCGATGGAGGTCGGATCGCCGTAGGCGATTTGGACGATGCCGACGCCCGGGTTGGCGGCCGCGAAGTTGCGCAGGAGGTGTTCGGCCCGCCCGCCTTGGCCGGCCGGCAGACTCAATTCGAGCCGCAGCCGGGGCTCGTCGCGGCGGAGTTCGGCGACGGCCAGGGCGGCGGCCACGCCGCCCGCATAAGCCCTGCTCAGACCGCCGCGGCCGAGCAAAACCCCGCCAAAGTAGCGGGTCGAGACAGCCAGGACGTCGCTCACCTGTTCGCGTCTGAGCACTTCCAGCATGGGCGCCCCGGCCGTCCCCGCGGGCTCGCCGTCGTCACTGGAACGTTGGACGGCGGCATCGGACCCTATGACCATGGCGTGGGCGTGGTGGCGGGCGGCGTGGTCGCGGCGGCGGACGGCGGCGATCAAGTCTTTGGCGGCGGCGGAATCTTTGACCGGGAAAAGGCGGGTGATGAAACGCGATTTCTTGACCGTCTCCTCGATTGTGACCTCATCCGCCAGGTACGCCAGCGCCATGGCAAGAACCCTATAGGCTGATCGGGAGAGGAGCTATTGACATTGACTGGCGAACCGATCACCCGGACAGACCGGATTGTGACCATTCCCAACGCAATCTCGGCGCTTCGGCTTTGCTTGGTGCCGGTGTTCATTTACCTGGTGATCCGCCACCGCGACGGCTGGGCGATCGCGGTGCTGGCTTTTTCCGGGGTGACGGACTGGCTGGACGGGGTGGCGGCGCGCCGGCTGCATCAGTACTCGAAGTTGGGCAGGCTGCTGGACCCGGCGGCGGACCGGTTGTTCATCCTTTCGACGGTGTTTCTGCTCGGCTGGCGGGGAACGGTGCCGTGGTGGCTGGTGGCGCTGTTGGCGGCGCGCGAGGCGGTGATGGGGCTGGCGCTGCTGGTGCTCAAAGGCCGCGGGATCGACCCGCCGGCGGTGGTGTTCGTCGGCAAAGTCGCCACTTTGGCGCTGATGTGGGCCTTCCCCCTGTTGTTCTTGGCCGAGGTCTCCAACCCGCTGGCCAGGAACGCCGCCTGGGTGGTCGGCTGGGCTTTCGCGATCTGGGGGCTGGTGCTCTATTGGGTCGCCTGCGGCGCCTATCTGATCGAGGCGGTCCGGGCGTTGCGCAACGTCGAGCGCGCCAGTTTGAGGGTCTGAGCGGTGCGGCGGGCGGGGGCCGGGACGCCGCCGAGGCGTCCCGACGAGTCGATGACTTTGCTGACCGAAGTTCTTTCGCGCCCGCTTGACGGCGGCTACGCGGAGGCGGCGCAGCGCAAGGCGGCCGGGCTTTCGCCGGTGTCGAGGGGGCGCTGGGCGCTGGTGCTGGCGGCCGCGTTGGTTTTGGGGTTGGCGGTGACCTGGGGGGTGCGGATTCTGCGCAGTCCGGGCGAGGCCGATCAGCGCGCCCGCGAGGGGCTCGAGCGTTCGGCCGCCGAGGCCCAAGACCAAGTGGCGGCTTTGCGCGAGCGGACCGGCGAGTTGGCCGGGCAGGTCGAGGCGCTGGAGAACGAGGCTCTGTCGGCGACCGACCCGAGCGCCGCCGCCGAGGCCAGGGCCCTGGCGATGGCGGTCGGGGCGATCGCCGTCGGCGGGCCGGGGCTGGAGGTGACCATCGTGGAGGACGCCGAGGCGATCGCGGCCGGCGCCGACGACGCCCGCATCAGAGCCGGCGACTTGCGCCTGATAGTCGGCGCGCTGTGGCGCTCCGGCGCCGAGGCGATCGCCGTGGGCGGGGTGCGTCTGGCCTCGACCACGGCCATCCGCGACGTCGGCGACCAGATCCAGGTCGGGTTCGCCTCGCTTGGCACGCCGTATCTGATCGAGGCGGTCGGACCGGGCGACGCCATGGCGGTCGGGTTGGCGACCGGCGCGGCGGGCGATCGGATCGGCTTGCTGAGGG
>JAITKC010000108.1 GCA_031278665.1 Bifidobacteriaceae bacterium
AACCGCCGAAGCCGACCACGGCATCGGGCTCGAATTCGGCCAAAAACAAGCGCAACGTCCTGACCGCTTGACGCCACAGAAGCGGGAAGCGCAGGGCGTAGGCGCCCGGCCGGCGCGGCAGCGGCGCCTTCGGGATCACCAGCAGATCCAAACCGGCCGCCGGCGCCAAACCGGCCTCGATTCCCTCGGCCGTGCCGACGGCCCGCAGTTCGACGTCGCGCCGGCGGCGCAACTCCCGGGCGGTCGCCAACAGCGGGCCGACATGGCCGAAAGTGCCGCCCCCGGCCAGCACCAGCCTCATCGCTCGCCCTCGCCCAGGCCCGCCCAGGCGGCCGGACGCCCGGCGCCGGTGACCGCCGCCACCCGGCTGGCCCGCCTCGAGCGGACGCTCAGGGCGGCTTTGACCTCGGGGTCGGTCCGCATCAGCCCGAAGACCACACCGATCGCGGCCAAACAGCTAATCAGGGCCGAGCCGCCGGCTGAGACAAAGGGCAGCGGCACGCCGATGACCGGCAGCCTTTTGATGACCATGCCGATGTTGATCAGGGCCTGTCCCTCGATCCAACAGCCGATGGCGCCGACGGCGACTTGGACCGGCCGGCTCGGGTGAAGGCGCACCACCTGGAACAACCCGAAGCCCAGCACGCCGAACAGCACCAGCACGGTCAGCGAGCCGACCAGCCCCATCTCTTCGCCGATTATGGCGAAGATGAAATCGGATTCGGCCTGGGAGAGATAGGACCATTTGCCGCGCGAGGCGCCCAGGCCGGTGCCGAACCAGCCGCCGGAGGCCAGCGAGTACTCGGCTTGCCGGGTCTGCCAGCACAAATCCGGCAGTTCGTCGCAGGCCTTCGGATTGAAGGCGACAATGAAGCGGTAGACCCGGTGCGGGGCGATGACCACGACGGCGTAGCCCGCCGCCAGAAAGACGCCGAAGATGACCGCCAGTTTCGAGACGGGCACGCCGGCCAGCATCAAGGCGCCGAACGACATCAGACCGATCACCAGGGCGTTGCCGGCGTCGGCCGCCACCAGCCCGACGGCCAGGCCGATCCCGATCAAGGCCGGCAGGGCCAAGTCGGCCCATTTGGTCAGGGCCTCGCGTTTATACGCCAACACCGACCCGAGCCACAACGCCATGCCGAATTTGACGAACTCGGACGGCTGGACGGAGGTGAAACCGAGGTCCAGCCAGTTACATTGGCCGTTGATACATTTCGCCAGCGGGCTGAACACCACCAGGGCTTGCAGGACCAGCGTGGCCGCCAGCGCCGACCAGGCGACCAGCCGCCCGAGCAGCCGGTGGGTGTGCGCCAGCGCCGCCCCGACCACAATTCCGATCAGCGCGTAGGCGGTTTGCTCGAGTCCGGCCTGGTAGGGGCTCTCGCCCTCGGACAGAGCCGAAATAGTGTGCGCCGACATGGTCATGAACAGACCCAACACGGTCAGCAGGGCGACGGCGGTCAAGATCATCAGATGGGCTGTGCGCAGCCCGTGGAGGCGCTCAGGAGCCATGTTCGCCCGCCAATTCGGCCACCGCGGCGGCGAATCGCCGACCGCGTTCGGCGTAGGACTCGAATTGGTCCATCGAGGCGCTGGCCGGCGCCAGCAGCACCACGTCGCCGGGCGCGGCCAGCGAGCGGGCGGCCGCCACCGCCCGCGCCATCACCGCCGGACCGGGCGCCACCGCGACCACCGGGACGCCGGGGGCTTTGGCGGCCAGAGCCTCGGCCAGCCGGCCCGGGTCCAGTCCAATCAGCACCGCCGCCTTGAGGCGGTCGGCCCGCGCCGCCACCAGCGACTCGAAACGGGCGCCTTTGGCCAGCCCGCCGGCGATCCAGACGACCGAACCGGGCGCGAACGCGCCCAGCGCGGCCGCCGCCGCATGCGCGTTAGTGGCTTTGGAGTCGTCGACGAAACGCACGCCGCCAACCGTCCCGACTTCCGCCAGGCGGTGTCCGCCCAGTTCGAAGCCGCGCAGCGCCGCCCCGATCGCGGCCGGTTCGGTCCCATAGGCCAACGCCAAGGCGGCGGCGGCGAGGGCGTCGGCGGCCAGATGCGGCGCCAGGCGGCCGTCCGCCCCGGCCAGGTGGGCCAGGTCGTCGAACGAGGCGACGGCCTCGGCGTGGCGCCGCCGGCGCTTCGAGAAGGCGCGGTCCACTAACAAGCCGTCGACCACGCCAAGCTGGCCCAGACGCGGCGCCCGCAGAACGAAACCGACCGACCGGGCGCCCCCGTCGGCATCGGCGGCCCGGGCCAAGGCGACGGCGCCCAGATCTTCGGCGTTGTGCACCAAAGCGTCCTGGACGCCGCGGAAAATCCGGCCTTTGGCGGCCAGATAGGCCTCATAGGAGCCGTGCCAGTCGAGGTGGTCGGGGGCGACGTTGAGCAACGCCGCCGCCAGCGGACGAATCGAGTAGGTGTGAGCCAACTGGAACGACGACAGCTCGACCGCGAAAACTTCGGTCTCCGGTTTGAGCACGGCGCCGACCAGCGGGTCGCCGACGTTGCCGACCACTTGCGCGCGCGCCCCCCCGGCCGTCAGCATCGCCCCGAGCATCGAGACGGTGGTGGTCTTGCCGTTGGTTCCGGTCAGCGCCAGCCACTGCGCCGCCGGATTGGCCCGCAGCTGCCAGGCCAGCTCGACCTCCGACCAGATTGGCACGGCGGCCGCGCGGGCGGCCCGCAGCAGCGGCGATTCCGGCGGCCAGCCGGGCGAGACGACCAGCAGGTCGAGCGCCGCCAGGTCGACTTCGGCCGGACGGGACGCCGCCTCGACGACGTCGTCGATCAGCGTCAACCGGGCGCCGGTCGGCTCCAGCGCCCGGGCCGCCGCCCGTCCCGACAGGCCCAGGCCGGCCACGGCCACCCGGCGGCCTTCGAAGTTCATCGCGCCACCACCCATTCGGCGTAGAACAACCCCAGGCCGACGGCCACGAACAGGGCGGAGATCAGCCAGAAACGGATCACGATGGTGACTTCGCCCCAGCCCGAAAGCTCGAAATGGTGGTGCAGCGGTGCCATTTTGAAGACCCGTTTGCCGCCCGACAGTTTGAACCAGCCGATCTGGATTATGTCGCTGGCGGCGGTCAACACGAACAGGCCGCCGATTATCGCGGCCAGAATCTCGGTCCGGGTGACGATCGACAAACCGGCGAACGCGCCGCCCAGGGCGAGCGCGCCGGTGTCGCCCATGAAAATGGCGGCCGGGTGGACGTTCCACCACAAGAACCCGAGGCAGGCCCCGGTTATCGCGGCGGCGACCATCGCCACGTCGAGCGGATCGCGCATGACATAGCAGTGGGTGAGCGAATCCGACTCGCCGCAAAGGTTGGCGATACCCCAAAGCGCCACGATGATGTAGGCGCCGAAGACCATCGCCGAGGCGCCGGTCGCCAACCCGTCCAGGCCGTCCGTCAAGTTGACGGCGTTAGTCCAGGCGGTGATCAGGAAATTGGCCCAAACCACGAATAGCGCGATGCCGAGCCCGCGGCCGGCGAAAGCCAGGTCGACCGAGGTGTCGCGCAGAAAGGAGATCCGAAACGAGGCCGGCGTCCAGCCGTCCTGGTTCGGGAAGCCGATCGCCAACAGGGCGAAGGAGATCCCGACCGCGCCCTGGCCGGCGATTTTCCAGACCGGCCGGAGCCCAAGCGAGCGCTGGCGGGAGATTTTGATCAGATCGTCGGTGAAGCCGACCAGGCCCATCCCCACAAATAGCAATAAGACCAACAGCCCGGCCGGGCGCGGGACGCGGGCCAGGATCAGATCGGCGATCAGATAGGCGGCCACCGCCGCCAGGATGATGACCACCCCGCCCATTGTCGGCGTGCCCCGCTTGATGTAATGGGCGGTCGGGCCGTCCTGCCGGACGAACTGCCCAAAAGACCGCTTGACCAGGAAACGGACAAATAAGGGCGTGCCGAACAGCGCCATCACCAAGGCCAGCGCGAAAGAGTAAAGGATGTTCAGCATTGGTCCCCGATCAGCGAGTCGGCCACCTTCCACAACTCGGTTCCGTTGGAGCCCTTGACCAGGATGAAGTCCTGTTTGTCGGTGGTCGAACGCAAGTGGTCGGCCAGGCCTTCGGCCCCCGGCCAGAACTCGACGGCCGCCGCCGGCACCCCGGCCGTCGCCGCGCCCGTGGCGATGCCGCGGGCGCCCGCGCCGACCACGACCAGCCGTTCAATACCTTGCCGGGCCGCCAGCCGCCCGACCCGCTCGTGTTCGCCTTGTGACTCCCCGCCCAGTTCGCGCATCTCGCCGAGGACGGCGACGACCCGGCGGCGCGATCGCTTGGCCAGCCGCGCCGCCGTGCCGATGGCGGCCGCCATCGACTCCGGGTTGGCGTTATACGAGTCGTCGAGCAACAGCGCGCCGCCCGGCAGGTCGCGCAGCGCCATCCGATGCGGACTGGCCGGCCCGGCCCCCTCCAGGGCCTCGGCGGCGTCGAAAAGCGAGACGCCGGCGGCGATCGCCGCCGCCATCGCCGCCACCACGTTGATCGCCATGTGGCGTCCGACCAGCGCGGTGTGGACATGGGTGACAAGACCGGCGTCTTGGTCGGCGACGGTCAGCCGCAGCCGGCCGTCCGGCCCCAGCCCGGGCCGCGTGCCGCGAATCCGCGCCATGTCGTCGAAGCCGAAGGTCACCAGTTTCTCCGGCGCGCCGAAGGCCATCGCCCGGACCAGCGGATCGTCCATGTTGAGCACCGCCGTGCCCTGCGGCGTCAAACCGGCCAGCAGTTCGGACTTGGCCCGGGCGATCGCCTTGCGCGAGCCGAACTCGCCGATGTGGGCTTTGCCGACGCCGAGGACCAGGCCGATGTCGGGCGGGGCGATTCGGGTCAGGCGCGAGATCTCGCCCTCGTGGTTGGCGCCCATTTCGACGATCACAAAGGCGGTGTCGCGGTCCGCCCGCACGACGGTCAACGGCACGCCGATGCGGTTGTTGAACGACGCCTCGGCCGCAACCGTCGGGCCGATCTGGGCGGTGATGCGGGCGAGCAGGTCTTTGGTGGTGGTTTTGCCGACCGAACCGGTCAAGCCGATGACTTTGAGGTCGCCGGCGGCCACGCGGGCGCGCCGGAGCGCCAATTCGGCCAGATGGCCGAGGGCGGCCACCGGGTCGTCGACCCAGGCGATCGGGCCGGGCATCGGCCGGCCGACCACCGCCAGCGGCGAGCCCTTGGCGACGGCCTCGGCCACGAAGTCGCTGCCGTCGACCCGCCGTCCCGGCAACGCCACAAAGACTTTGCCGGGCCCGGCGGCGCGCGAGTCGATCACTACGTCGGTCAGCACGGCATCCCGAACAACCTCGGGACCAAGCTCGGCCCCGATCGCGGTGGCCAAGCCGACGGGATTCCACGGGATCATTGACTGCCTTCCATCTTCGCTGCCAAGGCCCGCGCCGCGACAACCGAGTCGAGGTGGTCTCGAAGCTCGCCGCCGTAGTCGATTGTCCGCTCGTGGCCCTTGCCAAGAATCACCACAGTATCGTTCCGGCCGGCTTCCGCAATCGCTTGCCCGATGGCGTCCACCCGGTCGGACGCCTCGCGCGCCTTCGTCCCGGCGCCGGCCAGCAGCCCCGCCCGGATCGCGGCCGGGTCCTCGCCGCGCGGATTGTCGTCCGTGACCAGCACCAACTCCGCCCCGGCGGCCGCCGAGGCGCCCATCGACCGGCGTTTGCCGTGGTCGCGGTCGCCGCCGGCGCCGAGCACGGCGATCAGCCGGCCGGCGGTGTGCGGGCGCAGCGCCGCCAACGCCTTGGCCACGGCGTCCGGCGTGTGGGCGTAGTCGACCACCACCATCGGCGCGCCTTCGGGCCCTGGAATCACCTCCATGCGCCCGGGCACCGAGCGGACTGAGGCGACGCCGCGCGCCGCCGCCTGGCCGTCGACGCCCGCCGCGATCGCCGAGACCACCGCCAAAGCGGCGTTGGCCAGGTTGAACGCGCCCGGCAGGGCGACTTCGGCGGCCAGGTCCGCCCCGTTCGGGCCGACTAGGCGGAAAGTCGACGCCCCGCCCTTGATCGGCCCGGACCGCACCAGCCAGTCGGCCGGCGGGCGGGCGGCCAGTGTTTCCACCGGGATCTCGGCCTGGCGGGCCAGGCGGCGGCCCCAGCGGTCCTCCAGGCCGACCACCCCGCGTTCGGCCCGCGCGGGGACGAACAGCCCGGCTTTGGCGGCGAAGTAGGCCTCCATCGAGCCGTGATAGTCCAAGTGGTCGCGAGTCAAGTTGGTGAACACGGCGACGTCGAAACCGAACCCGTCGACCCGGTGCTGGGCCAAGGCGTGCGAGGACACCTCCATCACACAGGCGCCGACGCCCCGTTCGACCATGGCGGCGAAGGCGGCCTGGAGGTCTGGGGCCTCCAGCGTGGTCCGGGCGGACGCCAGCCGTTGGCCGTCGACCTGGGCGGCGATGGTCCCGAGCAGCGCGACTTTCTCGAAGCACTGGCGCAGCGCCGCCTCCAGCAGGTGGGCGGTCGTGGTCTTGCCGTTGGTGCCGGTGATCCCGACCAGCTTCAACCGGCGGGCCGGATGGCCGTGGAACCAGGCCGCCAGCGGCCCGAGTTTGGCCCGGACGTCGTCGACCACGATGGCCGGCGCGGCCCCCAGCCGGATCTCGGCCGCCAGGGCTTGGCCGGCCGGGTCGGTCAGGACGGCCCGGGCGCCGGCGGCCAGGGCCTGGCCGATGTGCCGCGCGCCGTGGGTCTTGGCCCCCGGCAGGGCCACGAACAAGTCGCCGGCCCGGACGTCGCCGCTGGCCAGGCTGAGCCCGCTGACGGCGATCAGCGACCCGCCCGACCCGCCCGACCCGCCCGACCCGCTCAACCGGTCCGGGGCCCCGGGCGCGCCGCCAAACCAAACCAGCCGGGCGCCGCCAAGCCGGCGCGCGACATCGGACAACAAAACTGGGCGGACGCCGGACGGTCGCAACACGGTCTCACCACTCCAACGCCAGCACCGACGGCGCGGTGGTCGAGGGCGGCACGCCCAACCGGTCCACCGCCGAGGCGGCGAGCTCTTCGAAAACCGGCCCGGCCACCACGGCGCCGTAATAACCCTCGGCTTTCGGGTCGACGATGAACACGCCGATCGCCACCCTCGGGTCCTCGACCGGCAGCAGGCCGGCGAACGACGAGACGTAGAACTGGTTGGAGTCCTCGTACATCTGCGACGTGCCGGTCTTGCCGGCCGTCCGGTAACCCGCCACCTGGGCGGATTTGCCGGTGCCGAACTCGACCGCCTGCTCCATCATCTCGACCAGTTGGCCGGCCGTCGCCTCGGAGACAACCCGGTTGGTCGCCGCCGCCGGGGCGGCCTCGAACCCGCCGGCGCCGCACTGCCAGCCCTTGACCAAGTGGGGCTGAACTCTGAGGCCGCCGTTGCCGAGGGTGGCGAAGACTTCGGTGGCCTGCAGGGCGTTGACCGAAAGCCCTTGGCCGAACAGCACGTTGTTGCGGGTGCGCCCGTCCCAGTAGGGCTGGCCGTCGCTGGCCGGCAACACGCCCGGCCGGTGCACCACGCCCTCGGCTTCGGGCAGTTCGATTCCGGTCGGCTCGCCGAAGCCGAATCGTTTGAGGTACTCGTAGCGGGTCTCGTCCGGCACGTTCTGGGCCGCCAGCACGGTGCCCACGTTAGATGATTTGGCCAGCACCCCGGCCAGGGTCAGGGAGTAGACCGCGTGGGCCGAGGAGTCGACGAACGTCTGCCCGTCCCCCAGGGTCACCTGGCTCGGCACGGTGTATTGGCTGGCCGGGGTGGCGAACCCCTCTTCCAGCAGCATCGCCATAGTGACCACTTTGCCGGTCGAGCCGGGTTCGAAGATGTTTTCGAGCGCCCGCGAGTTGGTCCGGCCGGTCGGGTTGGCCGGGTCGGGCGAGCCCGAGTCGGCCAACGCCAATACCTCGCCGGTCGGAATGTCGATGGCGACCACCATGCCGCTGCGAGCCTTGGTTTTGGCGACCTGCGCGTCGATCAACTGCTGGGCTTCGAATTGGAGGGTCGCGTCGATTGTCAGCGTCACGTCGCAACCCGGCTCGGCCGGGTCCGAGGAGGCGTCGCCGCCGGGAATCGGTTGTTTGTTGGCCCCGACTTCGATCTCGGTCCGGCCGGCTTTGCCGGCCAGTTTGTCGTTCAACTCGTCTTCCAGCCCGGTGTACTGTTTGACGCCCACGCGATCTTCGGTCTCGAACTGGTAGCCGACCAGGTTGCCCGCCAGCGTCCCGGCTGGATATGACCGGACATAGTGTTTCGAGCCGTAGATGCCGGGGTCCACGCCGTCTTCGATATAGCCTTCGTCCAGTTGGCTGACCTGGTCCC
>JAITKC010000114.1 GCA_031278665.1 Bifidobacteriaceae bacterium
GGCCGATTTCCACGACCCGCCCGCCAGGCGCCAGCCGGGCGGCCGCGACGATCCGCCGGACCTGGGACGGGTCGACCACGAAGTTTTGCCCCAGCCGCTTGGCCGGCCGCAGGCCCAGGCGCTGGACCAGTTCGCGGACGTCGGTCGGGGTCAGCAACGGCGAACCGGTGGCGCCATCGCCTGGCGCGCCCCATCCCCCAGCCGCCGCGAACGCGCCGGCGGCCGCGCGCTCGCCCATCTCAGCGCCCGGGGCCGGCCACGGGCCGGTTCAGTACCAGCCCTTCGACTGGAACGCGCCCCAAGCCCCGCAGGGGGTCTTATAACGACCGGCGATGTAGCCCAAACCCCACTTGATCTGGGTGGCCGGGTTGGTTTGCCAGTCGTCGCCGGCCGAAGCCATCTTCGAGGCGGGCAGGGACTGCGGGATGCCATAGGCGCCGGAGGACCGGTTGGTGGCGTTGACCCGCCAGCCGGATTCGCGCTGCCAGAGCGAGACCAAGCAGGCGAACTGGTCGTCCCCCCAGCCGTAGGAGTCCAACATCATCTGCTTGGCGATTCCCTGGGCGCTGCCCGGATCGACGTCGATGTTGACGGCCGGCGTCTGGGGCACAGTCACCTTTTTGGTGCCGATCAGGACGACTTGGGTGACCGGCAGGGCGGTGATCGACTCGAGCATGATCTCGCGGCCGATCTCCTGGCCGCCGGCCAGAGTGGCCGTGTAGGTCACGACCTTTTGCCCGGCCACGCCCGGCGTGGCCACTTTCTTGACGCCCTTGGCCAGGGTCGGGTCTTCTTTCTCGATGGTCTCGAACGGGATCGCGATGATCTCGGTGTCGCTAGTTGAGGTGGCCCGCTCAATCGTGATCTGTTGGCCGTCCAGCGGAATCTCGTCCAGGCCGGGACTGACCAGATCGTCCGCCCCCAGGATCACTCCCAGTTCGCCGAGCAGTTCGCGCACGCTGGCGGCGTTCGAGTAGGCCTCCATCACGGCGCCGTCCACGGCCACGGACAGGGCCTTCGGGGTCGAGACTCGGACCACGCCGACCAGCCTCTCAATCGCGGCCCGCCGCGAGACCGACAACTGGGCCTCGTCCGAACGCACGCCCAAGTCGGCCAAAGCCTCCTCGAGCGTGGCGGCCGTGGTCCAAACGGTCTGGCGCTCGCCGTCGATGGTCAACTCGATCGGCCGGGCGGTCCGGACCACGATCTGCCCCGAACGCGGCACCGCCGCCTCGGGCGCGGGGGCGACCAAGTCGAGTTCGCCGTAGGCGACGTGCTCTTGGGCCAGCACCGCGCCGACCGAGCCGGCGAATGTGGTGACCTCGCGGCTGACTCCGTCGACGGTGATCGTGACCGTCTTGTGGGCGGCGCTGAAACCGGCGATGCCGGTCACGGCGACGGCTAGGACGACCAGACGGGCGGCCAGTTTGACGTGGCGGCCGCCGCCGGCTTGGCGCCCTTGGGCGCCCGCGCCGTCCCGGTCGCGCCGGGCTTGGCCGCGGCTGCTCGGAGCGGCGTGGCCACACGGATGGGTCATCGACAAGATGCGTCACTCCCGTACTGTCGGATGCGTCGGTCGGTTTCGACCATAACGGATTTGTCACGATGACGCGACTCCCATTACTCCCGCGGCAGTCCTCAAGGTGGTAGATAGCGCCGAGGTTTCACCAGATCTTCACCAATCTCCGTAGACGCGGTTGGTGTTGTCTTGAATCTGACGGCAGGCTCGCTCTAGATCCAAGCCCATTCGTTCGGCCAAAACCGCCATTGTCAACGGGACCATGTAGGGGGCGTTGGGCCGCCCCCGGAACGGGTCGGGCGTCAGATACGGCGCGTCGGTTTCAACCAGCACCAATTCCGGCGGCAGTTCGCCGACGGCGAGACGCAATTCCTCTGCCGACCTAAACGTCACCGTCCCGGCGAACGAGCAATACCAGCCGCGCGCGGCCGCCGTCGCCGCCATTTCGCGGTCGCCCGAAAAGCAATGAAACACCGTCCGCTCCGGCGCGCCGTCGGCCATTAAAGTCGCCATCACGTCGCCGTGCGCGTCGCGGTCGTGAATCTGCAAAGCCAAGTCGAGTTCTTTGGCCAAGGCGATGTGCTCGCGGAAAGCCGCCCGCTGGGCCGGCCGACCAGCCGGCCCGGTCCGGAAATAGTCCAGACCGGTCTCGCCGATCGCTCTGATCCGTTCGGTCGACCGGGCCAGTTCGGCGATTTCGGCGATCACCTCGGCCAGGCCGCCGATGCCGTTCGGCCGGCCCGAAGGGCCACCTTCGGCGCGGGCGGTCAAGCGCGCGGCGTCGTTGGGGTGGATGGCGACGGCGCCGACCACGCCCGGCTGCTTGACCGCCACATTTGCCGTCCAGCGGGCCGCCGCCAAGTCGCAGCCGCACTGGACAATCCGGTTGACGCCGACCGCTTGGGCGGCGGCGACATGCGCGTCCAAGTCCAACGGCGCGGCCGGGAAGTGCTGGAACGGCTCGATGTGGGTGTGATTGTCGGTCACCGGGAACGGCAACGCCGGCGGCGGCGGCGGATAAGAACGGTCTTGGGACATCGGCGGCTCCGATCAGCGGTCTCTCACGGCCTCGCCCGGCGCGCTCCCGGCGCGGGCTGGCATGGCGCCCGGCGCGCGGCTGACGCTGGTTCGCCCCGCGCCGGGCACCCAGCCGACACGGGGGCAGCCGGCGCTCAGCGGGCGACCGGGGCTGACGCCGAGCGGACGATCAATTGCCGTCGGGCGGGCGGCGGTCAAGTCAGTCGCCCGGCTGGTCGGCGGCCAGGCGGGCATTCTCCGCCGCCACCACGGCCGGGTCGAGTTTGGCGAAGACCGGCTGCGCCGGCGGGACCGGCTGGCCGGGCGGGACCGCCTGGCGCCGCCAGGCCGGCGCCGTCCGGGCGGCGCCGCGCCCGTAGTCGGCCTCGCCGAGGCGCAAACTCGTGTAAACCGGACACGGGTTGACGGCCTTGTATTCGAGAGTCGTGGTCCGAGACAAACTGCGCACCCACAAGGCCTCGCCGCACAGGTCCAACGGAAGGTTGACCTCGTGGCGCGGATACCACAGCACCATCGCCTCCGGTCTGGCGTCGGCCAAGTCGGCCGCGGCCCTGATCAACGTCGCCCGTTCTTGACGTGCGGGATCCGGTGAGAGGATGTCGGCGCGCAGACGTCCCAGCGCGGACGGATCGACGGCG
>JAITKC010000116.1 GCA_031278665.1 Bifidobacteriaceae bacterium
TCGCGGTTAGACAACAACACAGGTTAACTCTAGCTTTGCCGCTGACCGCCGCCGGGAGGCCCGCCGTCGCTGTTTTGGTGTCCACCACCTCCCGCCGGGCGCCTCGTTCGGCCTCTGACCCCGGCGGGTCGCGCCAACCCGTGGCCGCCGGTGTCCGATGCCGCCCGCCGGGCGCCTCGTTCGGCGTCTGACCCCGGCGGGTCGCGGCGGCCCGCGGCCCTCCTCGGCCGCGCCGCCGGCCCCCGGCCCCGCGGGACCGAACCGCCCGCCGCGCCGGCCCCGGACATTAATGAAATAAGACCACATGCATTTATCGAAATACCGCCCGGCGTAATTCCGGGTAATTAGGTAAGGCACGCCTGAGTTTATGAAAACGCATTATCCGCGACACCCGCTTGCTTTATCGCGCAGAACGTTGTATTACTCTTTTAGAGCGCGATCACATATTGCGACTAATCAATTGAGAGGAGCCAACAATGATGACATTGGACGAAATGTCGAAAGTTTCCGAGTGCTCGGTCACCGGCTGCGCCTACAACCAGGCGGACGCCTGCCACGCGGGCGCGGTGACGATCGCCGGCCCGGCGGGCCAGGCCGGCTGCGCCACATTCATCCCGCTGACCATCAAGGGCGGGTTCGACCAATCGGCCGGCGCCGTGGGCGCCTGCCAGCACCTGGAGTGCACGCACAACAGCGATCTCGAGTGCGCCGCGCCGGCGATCCAGGTCGGTCTGCGCGGCTCGACCAGCGCCGACTGCCTGACCTTCGCCGCCGTCTGAGACCGCGCCGTCGACGGGCCGCCGGAGCCGCCGCAGGCGTCGGCTCCGTCTGGCCCGGCGGCGGGCGCCTGAGGTGTCAAACCCGGCCCGCCCGGTCAAATGCGGGCGAAGTTGTAGTACGCGGCGCAGGCGCCCTCGGGCGAGACCATACAGGTGCCGATCGGGTTCTCGGGTGTGCAACCGGTCCCGAAAACCCGGCACCGCCAGGGTTTGATCAGCCCCTTGAGAACCGACCCGCATTCGCAGGCGGGCGGATCTGCCACCCGCGCGCCCGGCATGTCGAAACGCAACTCGGCGTCGAACCGGGCGAACCGGTCGGAGAGCCGGTAGCCGGACCGCTCAATGAAACCGAGGCCGCGCCACTCGAAACTGTCACGCAGCGTGAACACCTCTCCCATCAGGGCCAGCGCGGCCCGGTTGCCATCGGCCCGGACCACGCGGGCGTACTGGTTCTGGACCAGGCGGCGCCCGTCGACATGCTGTTCCAACAGCATTTCAACGGCCTGGAGGATGTCGAGGGGCTCAAAACCGGTCACCACCAACGGCAAACCGTATTCGGCGGGAATGAAGTCGAAATGCCTGGCGCCCACCACGGTCGCCACATGCCCGGGACCGATGAATCCGTCCAAAGCCAAGTCGTCGCCGTCCAACAAGGCGCGCAAAGGCGGGGCTATGGTGACGTGATTGCAGAAAACCGAGAAGTTGTCCAAGCCGAACGCCTCGGCGCGGCTAACTGTGACCGCCGTCGAAGGCGCCGTGGTCTCGAACCCGACGGCGAAGAACACCACCTCGCGGTCTGGGTTCTCCCGCGCCACCTTGAGCGCGTCGAGCGGCGAGTAAACGAATCTGACGTCGGCGCCGCGGGCCTGGGC
Source organism: Bifidobacteriaceae bacterium (assembly GCA_031278665.1). Classification (GTDB taxonomy): domain Bacteria; phylum Actinomycetota; class Actinomycetes; order Actinomycetales; family WQXJ01; genus JAIRTF01. Next base: position 1,652 of record JAITKC010000116.1, read on the forward strand.
CTGGAGCAGGGAGCCGCCGGCGCCGGGGACGCGCATCATGTCCCCGAAAGTCGTGAAGATGACGCTCGAGCGTGAGGCGAGATAGACGGCATCGTCCACCCGCCCCATCGGTATGACGCAAACCGGGCAGCCGGGGCCGTGGACGAACTCGACCGACGCGGGCAGCAGTTTCTCCAGGCCGTACCGGTAAATAGTGTGGGTGTGGCCGCCGCAGACCTCCATCAGGCGCACTGTCCGCCCCAACCGTTCGGCCAGCGCGGCGATCGCCTTCAACAGGCGTTTGGCGTCCCCGGGGTCGCGGAACTGGTCGACGTAATCCATGCCCCTAGACGATCTCGGTTAGAACGAAGGCGTCCATCTCGTCGATATACGGCTGGCCGAGCAGTTTGATCTGCTCCAACGTGGTCGCCGCCTCCGCCGCGTCGATCACCGACAGGGCGAAGCCGACGTGGACCAAAACCCAATCGCCCACGCCCACGCCCTCGTCCGCGACCAGGCGCAGCGATATGGTCCGCCGCACGCCGCTGACGTCGACCGAAGCCAGGCACTCGGCCGGGTCCACCACCTGGACCACTTGGCCGGGAATCCCTAGGCACATGTCAATCCTTTCCGCCCGCTTGGCACCGTCAGCATATCCGCGGCAGCGGGTCGCCCACCAGCGTGTCCACCAGTCTCGCCCCGCCGAAGGCGTTGCGGACCACCACCGCGCCGGCCGGCTCCGGGACAATCCGGCCGATCAGCGCGGCCTCGCCGGCGCCCGCCGCCCGGACGGCGGCCAGCCCGGCCGCGGCCGCGGGGGCGGGGACCACAGCCGCGAAACAGCCCTCGTTGGCCACGTAAAGGGGGTCGATGCCGAGCAGGTCGCAGGCGCCTCGGACCATCGGGCGCACCGGGATGGCCGCGTCCTCCAACTCCACGCCCAGTCCGGACGCCTTCGCCAATTCGTTGGCCAGGGTGCCCAGTCCGCCTCGGGTCGGGTCGCGCATCCAGCGGACGTCCGGCGCCGCCGCCAACAAGGCCTCCACCAGCCCGGTGACGGCGCGCGAGTCGGACCGGATGTCGGCTTCGATGGCCAGATGGCCGCGGGCCATCATGACGGCCATGCCGTGGTCCGCGATCGACCCGGACACCAGCACGCGGTCGCCGGCCCGGACTTTGTCCGCGCCCAGTTCGCGGCCGGCCGGAATCAGGCCGATCCCGGCGGTGGTCACAAACACGCCGTCGGCCGCGCCCCGGGGCACCACTTTGGTGTCGCCGGCGACTATTGTCACGCCCGCCCGATCGGCGGCGGCCCGCATGTCCTGGGCGATTCCGCGCAGTTCCGCGACCGCGAATCCCTCCTCGATCACGAACGCCGCCGAGATCCACTTCGGGATCGCGCCGCTGACCGCCAGGTCGTTGGCGGTCCCGTTGATGGCCAGGTCGCCCAGGCTGCCGCCGGGGAAACGGATCGGGTTGACCACATATGAGTCGGTCGTGAAGGCGATCCGCCCGCCCGCCAGGTCGATGCGCGCCGCGTCCGCCAGTTCCGGCTCCGGCTGGCCGAACGCCGCCAAGAAGACCGTTTCGATCAGGGCCTGGGACGCCTTGCCGCCGGCGCCGTGGGCCAGTGTGACGGCGTCGTCCGCCAGCCTTGGCCGCCGCCGCTGGGCCGCCTCGATCCGGGCCAACACCTCGGCCTCGGTCGGCCGCCCGCCGCCGCCCGTCCGCCCCGCCTTGTCCGATCCCGTCCGCCCGCCCGCTTCGCCGGCCCCGCCCGTCCGCCCCGTTTTGTCCGATGCCGTCCGCCCGCCCGCTTCGCTGGCCCCGCCCGTCCGCCCCGTTTTGTCCGATGCCGTCCGCCCGCCCGCTTCGCCGGACATGCCCCGCCGGGCCGGGGACCGGCTGCCGGCTTGATTCTCGGTCACGCCGCGCGATCCCCGCCGCCGCGGGGCCGGTCGTCATCGGGCGTCTGGCAGCCGACCCGGCCGATGGCCGCGCCGGCGTGGACTAGGACCAGGTCTCCCACGGCCACTTGTCCGACCAACGAAACGTCCACGGCATCGACCCCGGCGGCGGTCCTGACTAGCGCGTCCTCAAAAACCTGGGCCGGCGCCCGAACGATTTCCGCGACTGTGGCCTGGTCGGAACAGATGACGCAGGTCGGGCCGTCGCATCCGGGCGGCTCGGCGGGGGTCATCCGAACATCCTAGCGGGCGGCGGCCTCGCGGGTCGGCCCGCCGGGTCGGGTTTGGCGCCGCGCTCAAGCAAAGTCATCGGTGCGCGGCGTGTCAGCCTGAATTGGGGGCGGCGGGCGGATGTCTAGAACCCCGCGCACGACGCCCCCGGCGCCGACGTGCGGGCACTTCTGGACACCCGACCCGCCGCGGCCCAACCCGCCGCCGGCCGGGTCCCGGCAAACGCGCTGGTTACCGGCCCGGGCCGGCGGGCGGCGGCGAACCGGCCGGGAAGCCGATGTCCAGAACCCCGCGGACGATGCCCCCGGCGCCAACGTGCGGGCACTTTTAGACACCCGACCCGGCGGGGCTTGGCCCGGCCCCGGGCAGGTCCCCGCGAAACGCCTGGTCAGTGGGTCGGGCCGGGGCCGGCCGGCGGCGGGTGATCTTTCCGGCGACGATGATCCCGGCGGCTACGGGCCGGACCAGGTCAGCAGGGTGTAGCCGGCGCGAGCTTGGCCGAGTGCCAGGCCGCCGTCGCCAGCCGGGACCAGATGGTGCGTCAGGACTCGCCGCCCGCCCGCCGCCGACGCCTGTATGGCGGCCAGCACGTCGCCGGTCAACAGGCGGTTCTGGAAGACCCCCCCGGTCAGGCCGATGACCTCGGCATTCGTTTGTTCGGCGGCCGCCACGAGGGCGGCGGCCGTGATCGCGGCCAGGCCGGAGTGGAAACGCCGAGCCAAACAGGCTCGGGCGCGCCCGCTCCGCGCCCCGTCCATCGTCGCCGCCAGCAACTCCGCCACCGGGCCTAGCCGGTCCGTCGTTCCGGCCGGCGGGGGACCCGTCGGGGTTCGCGTGACGGTGCCGCCGTCGGCGCCGGCGCGGCGGATCGCGTCGTTTACCTGCGCCGCGGCGCGGTCGGCGCGGTCGTCGTGGTCGGCGCGGTCGGCGCGGTCGTCGTGGTCGGCTCGGTCGGCCCAGTCCGCCCAGGCGGCGCAGGCGGCGCAGGCGGCGTGATCGCAGGAGCGGGCCAGGCGCTCGAGTTCCATGGCGGCTTGGGCCTCGTAGGTGACGCGCTGGCGAACTCCCAGGATCGAGGCCGCCGCGTCGAATAGCCGGCCGGCGGAGGTCGAGCGGTGGATCAGACCGGGCAGTCCGGCGGCCGCGGCCGCCGGCAGTTGGCGCAGCAGCCGCAACTCCTGGGCGGGCGCCGCCGCGAACGGCGGCAAATCCGCGCCGTCCAAACCCAATTGGTCGATTAGCGCCACCGCGCATTTCCAGGGCGCCGCTGCCGCGCTGTCCCCACCCGGCAGCCAGTATTCGCCCAGATGCCAAACCCGCTCGAACTCCAGCGGATCGGCCGTGCCGCCCAGCGCCAAGACCTCGCCGCCCCAGCTATGCCCGTCCAGACCGTAGCCCACACCGTCGAAAGCGGCCACCACCGCCCGCGCCGCCGGGTCCACGCCGTGTTCGGCCAGCAGGCTGAGCGCGTGCGCGTGATGGTGTTGGACCTGGATCAGGGGCAGACCCCGCTCGGCGCAGTGGCGTTCCGCCCAGCGCGTGGTCGCGTAGTCGGGATGTAAGTCGGAGACCACCAGTTCGATTTCGCGGCCGTGGATGGCGGTCAGCTGGGCGACTGAACGGGCGAAAGCCCGCTGCGCCAAGGGCGAGCCCATGTCGCCGATGTGCGCCGACATGAAGGCCAGCCCATCCCGGGTGACCGCGAACGTGTTCTTCAGCTCTCCGCCGACAGCCAACACGGCGGCATCGGACCTGCCCAAAACTATCGGCAGCGGGGCGTAACCGCGCGAACGGCGGATCGGGACGGTGGCGGCGGCATCGGCCATCAAAACCGAGTCCTCGACCGGAACGTGGATCGGCCGGTTGTGGGTCAAAAAGGCGTCCACCACGCCGCCCAGGTCCGCCACGGCCTCTTCGTTCCGGTGGCGCAGCGGTTCGCCGCTGAGGTTCCCGCTGGTCGCGACGTACACCTCGTCGTCGCGCGTCAATAGCTGGTGGAGCGGCGCCGAGGGCAGCATCACGCCGACGTCCCCGAGGCCCGGCGCCACCCCGTCCGCCAGGTCGTAGCCGGCGCCCATCGGCGCCAAGACGATCGGCCTTTGCGGGCTGACTAGTTCGCGACGCTGGGCCGGCGAGAGCTCGGCGAACCGCGCGGCGCTCGCCGCGTCCGCCGCCATCACCGCGAACGGCTTGCCGGGCCGCCGCTTGCGGCGCCGCAGCCGGGCGACGGCGCCGGCCTGCCGCGCGTCGCAGAACAGCGTGAAACCGCCGATCCCTTTTACGGCGACCGTTCCGCCGGCCGCGAGAATTTTCCGCGCTTGCCCGATGCCGTCCTCCCAGGCCGCCACCTCGGTCCCGTCCGCGTCCGCCAGCCAGAGCCGGGGTCCGCAATCGAAACAGGAGATCGGTTGGGCGTGGTG
>JAITKC010000117.1 GCA_031278665.1 Bifidobacteriaceae bacterium
TCTTGACGCCCTGGCGGTTGAGCAGGCGCAGGTTGATCGCGATCGGCGCCACCCCGCCGGGCATGGTGATAGCCGCGAACGAGGCGGCCACCTGGGTCAACAAGGCCTTGCGGAAAGACAGCCGGACGGGCAGGAAACACACCAAAGTCATGGCCGCGCCAACATAGGTGATCAGCGACAACGCGAATGACAGGGCCATCCACCAGGGGTTGGCGTGGCTGACGGCCTCGACCATCTGGTTGAAATTGAACTTGGTGACCACAGCCCAGATGGCCACCAAGGTCATCGCCGCTATCAGCACCGAACGCCAGCCGAAACGAACCAGTTGGAAGGGAACGGCCGGCGCTTCGGCCGGAATCAGCTCGGCCAATCCTTGGCGCGTGGCGTCGATCACGTCGCGCCGGCCGCGGGCCGCCTCGCGGGTCGAGGAGGGAAACACGACCGGTTGCAGCAAGCCCGAAACCGCCGCCAAGGTCGATGCCGGCAACACCGCCGATGCCGCCGACACGGCCCGGTCCGCGCCCACTTTGAGGGCCAGCACGGCGACCATTTGGGCCAGGTCCATTGAGCGGGCCAGGTCAGAGGACGCCACGTCGCCTTCCTCCCAGCCGATCAGCCAGACCTGTTGGGCGTCGTCGCTGTCCGGCCCGAAGAGCACCGAGGCGGCCGAGATATTGCGGTGGGCCAGGCCCGCCTGATGGGCGCGGTTCAACTGCCGCCAGACGTCGATTAGCGCCGCGTCGGAAATCTCGCCCGGCCGCATGTCGGCGATCGCCCGCAGACCGACCGGGTGGCTTTGCAACAGCATCATCGAATCGGCCGCTTCGCCCACGCCGAGCAGTTTGGGGGTGCGCACGCCGGCGGCGGCGGCCGCGTAGCCCAACAACGCCGCCCGCTCGGCGGCCTGCCGCAAAGACCGCACCGAGCGCCGATCCATTCCCCGCAGCCGCAAAGTCCGCCAAGTCGCCTGCAGGAACCCGAGCACTTGGCGGTCGCCGTCCAGCACAATCGCGTCATAGCGCCGCCCGTCGGCCTCATAGACCGCGTAGATCCGGTTGCCGCCTTGGCGTTCCAGGGCCAGAGCCGTCGGATCGGAGACGCCGACCGGCGCCGAGCCGGCCCGGCCGCCAGCGGTCGCGGCGGCGGTTCCGCGCGCGCCGGGAGGTGAAGACGATGCCGCGCCGGCGGCGGTATCCCCGGCGTCGGTCGGGGCGGTCCCGCGCGCCCTAGCGGAGTCAGACGTGGCCGGGCCGGGGGCGGCATCGGCGGACAAAGGGGAAACGGCGGGCGAGGCGAACCCGGCGGCCTGGGCGGACGGGGGGAACCCGGCGGCATCGGCGGACGGGCGGACGGGCGGCCGGGCGGTCCCGGCGGCATCGCGGATCGAGCGGACGTCGAGGCGCTCGGTCGGGTTCTCGGGATCGGTGATGTCGCGCACCCTGACGATGCGGACGGGCTCAATGCCGGCGCCGCGGATGCCGGCGACTAGCGCCGAGCCGGTGGCCCGGTCGGTGGTGACGCCGATGGCGTAGCGCACGGCCAGGCCCGCCAGCCGACCGAGTAAAACGGTGAAGAAGGCGGCCGGCACAGTCGGGCCGCCGGTCAGCACCCAAGCCGCCAGCGCTACCCAGAGCACATTCCAAGACAGCGACATGACCGGGCGGCGCGAGCGCGGGCCCATGCCCGTCAGAACCCCGGCCATCAGCGCCACCAGCGGGGCCACGGCCACCACCAGGCGGCCGGAGACGATAACCGACATGCCCTGGATCAAGGGCTCGAATCCAGCATTGCCGATCGCCCAGCGCGCCGCCCAGGCCAGCAGCGCCCCGGCGATCCCGCCGGCGACCCCTTGGAGGGCCAACAGCGGTTGGCGCCGGACCAAGGCGGCGACCACCACGATCGCCGGCAACAGCAAAGTGGCCAAGTTCATCAGCAAATTGACGATCGCCTGAAGGATTTCAATGACCGGATTGGCGAGCGTGCGAATGTCCTCGGTCACCCCGGCGGCGGTGCCCTGGGCGAAAATCGACAAACCGAGCAGCGCGACCAGCCCGACGCAGGCTAGGACAATGCCGACCAGGTCGCGCGATTGGCGCAAGCGCCCGGCCGGAGCGTCGACGACCTCGACCCCGTGGAACCTGTGCAAGGCCGCCCGATCAGCGTCTTTACCCTTTCCCGGCGCGGCCACGCCGCCCAGCCTACGACACGGCCGGGCGACTCGCTCAGCAACACGCCCTCGGCCCAGGCCCGGCAGCGGTCAGGAAAGCCAGCCGGGGTCGATCAGACTGGGGCCGATAAACGCCACCGCGTCGATCAGCGTGTGGGCCAACACCAGCGGCATGACGCGGCGGCGGCGCTGGTAGAACCAGGCGAACACGATCCCCATGACGACGTTGCCGAAGAACGGGCCGAATCCCTGGTAAAGGTGGTACGAGCCGCGCAGCAAAGCCGAGGCGGCGATCCAGCCGGCCGGACGCCAACCCAGCGCGGTCAGCCGGTCGGCCAGGTAGCCCACCGCGACGACCTCTTCCACCAGCCCGTTCTGGAGCGCCGCCAACACCAGCACCGGGATAGTCCACCAGTACTGTCCAAGTGAGGCGGTTGAGATTTGGACGGTCAGGCCGAGTTGGCGTCCAAGCAGGTAAAAGGCCAGTCCGGGGAGCCCGAT
>JAITKC010000360.1 GCA_031278665.1 Bifidobacteriaceae bacterium
GCTGGTGTCGGCGTTCGGCTGTGCCGATGGCGCTCGACCCCGACGCCGCCGCGAACGGCGTGGGAGATTCCCCCGCCGCCGGGGGAGATCTGGTCCCGGGCCCCGCGCCGGCGGGCGGGCCGACTGGCGGCGAAACCCAAGCGGTCGCGCAAACCGGCGAGGCGGTCGGCGAGGCCCAAGACGATTACGGCCGCCAGGCGTTCGACTTGGCCGACGCCGCCATGGCCGGCGGCGCGGATTGCGATCCGGAGCTGATCGGCGCCTCCGCGGCCGGCTGAGACCGGACCGCCCCAACACCCCTTTCAACCAAGTCAGACCATGAAGAGGCAGACAATGAGACCTGGAAACACCGCCCGCTTCGGTTTGTCCCCGGCCGGGCGACGGCCGCACCCGCCACGCCATGTCAGCCGTGGCCGGCATCGCCGGATCGAGCCGGCGCGCGCTTCCAAACTGACGGCCGCGCTGACGGCGGGCGCGTTGGCGTTCGCATCTTTGATCAGCGGCGTCGTGGGCGGCACGCCGGCGGCGCAGGCGGCGTCGAACGGATATGTCGGGTTGGGCGGCTGGTCGTCGTCGTCGGGTCAGAGCCACGATGTCTGGTATGCCTACGCCAAGACCGCCGCCGAGGTGGTCCAACTGGCGGTGAGCGATCTGACTTGGGTGTACTCCGGTTTCGGCGGCAGCCCCGAGATCCGGTTGGAGGTTTGGCGGCCGTCCGGGACCAGGGCCGACTATGACACTGTCAGCGGTTTCGGGGGTTCCGGGTTGGCGTCCGGCACGGGCGAGGCCGGGGTCTGGAAACTCCAGGTCGTGGCGATCAACTCGCCGCCGTCGCAGTCTTGGGTCTACCGCCAGCAGATACGGGTTCTCAGCGCGGCGGACTCAAGCCACGTCCCCGGGCGGGTCTGGGCGAAAAAGTTCACCGGCGCCCAGGCCCTGCCGGCGGCGGCTTCCTTGGACTTCGACATGTACGTGGTGGCCGAGGACGGGGCGGTCTTCGAGACCAAAGTCAGAGACTACGACGGCATTAACTCGCATTTCGGGGCCGACGGGCTGGGCATGTACTGGTCCGACGGGTGCGAGCCGATCGGCAAGTCCCGGATGACCGGCACCACCGCCTACCCGATGAACAAAATCGGGGCGAACGCGCTGGCCGACCAGGTGGCGGCGACCGCCCAATGCGCGGCGCCGGTGTTCAACTTGTTCTCCGACCCGCCGGCGGCGGATCTGCCGGCGCGGATGGACTACTGGGGGCACGCCGGCGACGACGGCTTCATCAAACCGGTTTACACGCCTCCGTCGAAGCCGAACCCGCAGTTGGCCAAGGACGATGACGCGCCCGCCCTGGCGCCGTACCAAGGGGTTTCGGGCACGCTCGGGCTCGACGGGTTCAGGGGCGAGTATCAGGTGTCGATCGACGTCGACGGCGACGGTCTGTACACCGGCTCGGCCGACATCGTCCAAGACGGACGCAAGACGAAGGCGCGGGGGGACGTGTCCTGGACTTGGAACGGACAGGACGGCAACGGCGCGCCGGTGACCTCGGCGAGCGTGGGCGTCCAAGTGAAACTGATCAAGGGCGACGAGTATTACCAGGTCTTCGGCGACACGGAGAAGATCGCCGGCGGGGTGCAGATCAGACAGCTGGCCGGATACGCGGTGGCGAAGAACGGCGGGCAGCCGGTCTGGCCGATGGTCCATTGGGACGACAGCGACATCGTGGCGGTCGGCGTGAATCCGATCGCCGCCTTGGCCGGCGGGGCCGCAGACGTCAAGACTCCGGCCGCCGGCCTGTCGACCGAGGGCTTCAAACACGCCTGGTCTTGCCACGACCCCTCCTATCCCGGCGGCGAGCGGCCGTATCCGGAGTGGACCTCGGCCCAGGAGTCGTGTTGGGGCAATAACGCGTTGGTGACTTTCGCCACCTGGGACGACCTTTCCAAGGACCTGACTCTGCAAAACGAGCCGCTGTTGCTCAGCCGATCGGCGGCCATGGTGTCCAAGTCCGGCACGCTGAACCCGGCCGCCGGCGCCGCGGGGGCCGAGACTCGAACTATCGCCTACACCGTCAAAGTCAAGAACACCTCCGACCCGACCGGGCTGGGCGCGGACGCGCAGGCCAGCTTGGCGTTCACGGCGTCAGACCCGTTGGTTGTCACCGACAACCTCCCCTCGCACGTGTCGAACTGGACCTATCTGGCAACCGCCTACGACAAGGGCTCCGCGCCGGCGCAGGCGTCGGCGTCGGCCTCGGGCGGGAAGATGACCTGGCGGGGGCCGCTGAAGGCGGGTGAGACGGCCGCCATAAGCTACCGGGTGACCGTGGACGCCGGTTTCGCGCCGGAACGCACGAACGCGGCGGCGATCACCGGCTGCCCCGACGGCGGCCGGAACATCACCACCGCCTGCGACACGGCTCGGGTGGCCAACACCACGCCGCTGCCCGGGTTGAAAATCGAAAAATCGGTCGACACCGCCGGGCTACATCAAAAGGGGCACACCGCCGCCTACACGATCACCCTGACCAACGTCGGCAAAGCGGCGTTCACCAGTTCCGATCCGGCCTACGCCTACGACGACCTGACCAAGGCGCTGGACGACGCGACGTTCGCGGCGTCGTCGCTGAAAGCCACCGCCGGAACCGCCACCTGGGACGCCGCCGCGAAGCGGATCACCTGGGCCGGCCCGCTGGCGGTGGGCGCCTCGGCCAAGATCACCTACACTCTCGCCTACGACCCGCGGCTCGGCTCCGGCGGCGGCGACCTGCTGTTAGAGAACACGGCTTGGATCAGGCCGGTGGACGTAATCGACCTAACCCCGGGCGAGCGGGTCGGGACCGCCACGCCCGGATCGGACCTGCACGTCGCCAAGTCGGTCGACGTCGAAACAGTCCGGCCCGGCCAACTGGCGACTTACATGATCGACCTCCACAACACGCGCGGGAAAACGGCCGCGCCGGTGAGCTTGGTGGACCATCTGGACGCCGTGTTGGACGACGCCGACTTCGTGGCGGGCTCGCTCAGTTCGACAGACCCGGCCGTCGCCGCCAGCTTCGACGCGGCCGCCAAACAGATCCGTCTCTCCGGCGCGCTCAAAGCGGGCGGCTCCGCCAAGATCGTCTACCAGGTCAAAGTCAAGACCGCCGCCCGCGGCGACAATCGCCTGGCCAACCGGGTCGGCGACGGCTCCGGCGACTGCCGGGAGGACGACCCGCTTTGCACCGTCACCCCGGTTCAGGCCCACACCGTCGCCAAAACCGCCAAGACCGACTCCGGATTGGCGCCGAAGGCCGGAGAAAAGGTTCATTACGCCGTTGTGATTGTCAACACGGGGTCGGTCGCGGCCGAAATCGTCGAGCGCGACAATCTCCAGTGGGTGGCGGACGACGCCGACGTGTCGAACGTCAAGTCCGACTACGGCCCGATCAAAGCCGTGCTGAAAGACAAAGTTGTGGAAATAACCGGGCTATTGGAGGTCGGCGACACCGCCACCATCACCTATGACGCGACCGTCAGGGAACGCGACCGGCGCGGCGACCAAGTGCTGACCAACGTCGTCTACCCGGGGGAGGTGTGCGACCAAAACGGCCGCTGCGCCCCGCCCGCAATCCCGACCGAGCGGCCGACTTGTTCCCCGGCCTTGGGACTGCCTTGCGCCACCAACCTAGTGCGGGACCTGCGGGTGGCCAAGACCGCCAGCCCGCCCGTCCAAACGCCCGGCGGCCTGGTCGACTACAAGATCATCCTGGAGTCGGTCGGCACCGCCGCTGTGGCGGTGGAGCAACTCGACGTGATGCGGTGGGTGTTCGATGACGCGACTCTGGTCGACGCCCTCACGCCCCGTGCAGGTCCGCTACTCCTGATATCTGACGCTTCACTGAGCGCCTTCCGTGAAGTTTTGAGATTCCCAATTCACAATCACCAGAACTTCCCTGGGCGCGTGCACCGGCCTCGCCTCCCTGACGCTGCTTCGTCCCGATAGCCTCGTCGACAGCCAGCGAGCTCAGCCTCAGCGGATTTCGGTTCCCTGGAGCGATCTCTCCGACCTCGCCGCGCCCGTGACACAGGCCAGTGCCCCTCGGAACCCATGGAACATGAGAAACGCGCCAGGGTCCCTGATCAGGCGCAAGCTCGAGTGTGTGGCTTGCGCGCGCTTTCTTCCTACAAGAGGACTCGCCCTTAACCACTATCCTTCCCCATCCGCTGTTTAAGGCAATCCTGCCACTGTAGAGTGTCTAGTCGGCGTCAGTTTTGAGTTTCCGTCAAATGAGACAGAGATACAGGTTTGGTCAGTAGTTTTCATGAAACTATTGTCAAACACTTCACTCAATTCTGAAATCGGGCGAGTTTCACTGGAATTTCCGGGGCTGTCATTTTGAATTC
>JAITKC010000180.1 GCA_031278665.1 Bifidobacteriaceae bacterium
GAAAAAAGGCGGCTGGAGGATCGCGGCCGGGAAGACGATCTCGTTCATACCCGGGTTGTAGTAGGCGTTGACCGTCTGCGGGTGCATGAACCATTCGGAGCGGTCCACCGGGCCGCCCAGTTTGCGCAATTCGCGATCGGCCTCGAAGGCGCTGGCGGCGCGCGCGTTGGCGACCAGATCCGCGCGGTCGAGCCGCAGGCCGGAATAATCCCGCCACTTGTCCGGGTAGCCGATCTTGGGCGTGAAGGCCGCCAGTTTGGCCAGCGCCTTGGCCTTTGTTTCGTCCCCGAGCCAGTCGAGTTCCCGGATGGAGCGCCGGTAGGCCTCGATCAAATCCGCCACCAGTTGAACCATTCGGTCTTTGTGTCCGGCCGGGAAATGGCGCTCGACATAGAGCCGCCCGACCAATTCCCCCAGGTGCGAGTCGACCAGCGAGACGCCCCGCTTCCAACGGTCGCGCAGTTGCTCCATGCCCTGGAGCGTCCGGCCGTTGAAGTCGAAGGCCGCCTGGACCAGGTCGTCGCTCAACAGCCCGGCCCGGGCCGAAACGACCCGCCAGGCCGCCCAGGCCCGCCAATCGGCCAGCGGCGCCTCGCGCCACAGCGATCCCAGGGCGGCCAGATAGGACGGCTCCATGACGACCAGCGCGTCCCAGCGGGCGGGCGCCGCCTGGTCGATCGCCGCCGCCCATTCCTCCCAGGGGAAGCCCGGCCCCAGCGACTCCAGGCCGGCGAAGTCCGTCGGATTGTAGGTGGCGGTGGCGTCGCGGTCTTTGACCACGTCCCAGTGCGCCGCCGCCAAGCGCGCCTCCAGACCGTAGACCCGCTCAGCCACTTCGCCTGGTTCCGTCCGCCCTAAACCCAAGCCGTCGGCATCGGGCAAAGCCGCCGCCACCAGCCTAAACATCCGCGCGATGTGGGCCAGGTAGGCGTCGCGGACGGGGGCGTGCCGGTCTTCGCGATAATAGGCCTCGTCCGGCAAACCGATGCCGCTCTGGTGAAGATTGAGGACGTAGCGGGTCGGCTCGCCCGGATCGGTGTCGACGTACAGGCCCAACACGTCGCCGATGCCGCCGCGCGACAATCCGCCCATCACCCGCGCCAGCGCCCGGGCGTCGGCGGCGGCCGCGATCTGCCTCAACTCCGGGATCAGCGGCCGGGCGCCGAGGGCTTCGACCCTCTCGACGTCCATGAAACTGCCGTAGAGCGCGCCGACCAAACTGTCGCCGTCTTGTTCTTCGATTATCCGCCGGGTTCGCAGTTCCGAGCGGTCGCGCAACTCGCGGAAGGCCCCGTCGGAGCCGCGGTCGGGCGGGATCGCGAAACTATCCAGCCAACGCCCGTTGACATGGCGGTAGAGGTCGTCTTGCGGGCGGATCGAGCGGTCGAAGTTCTCGGTGACAATGCCGGATTGGGCCATCCGCCAAGCTTAGGCCCTGCCCGGCCGGCCCCGGCCGGCCCGTATCATGAGTTAGTGCGCATCCACTTAGCCTCCGACCACGCCGGTTTCGAATTGAAGCGGGCCCTGCACAGCCATTTGACCGGCGCCGGCCACGAGGTGGTGGACCACGGCGCCTTCGACTACGACCCGGCCGACGACTACCCGTCGTTCTGTTTCGACGCCGGCCAGGCGGTGGCGAACGATCTCGGCTCGCTGGGCGTGGTGATCGGCGGCTCGGGCAACGGCGAACAAATCGCCGCCAACAAAGTCCGCGGCGTCCGCGCCGCCCGGACCTGGTCGGTTCGCACCGCCCGTCTGGCTCGCCAACACAATGACGCCAATGTGGCCGGGCTGGGCGCCCGCGAGCACACCATGGCCGAGGCCATCGCCATCGTCGAAGCCTTTGTCGGCGAGCCGTTCTCCGGCGACGAGCGCCACCAGCGGCGCGTCGAGCAGGTGGCCGAATACGAAGCCCTGGTTTCCAACTGAGCCTGCGCCGGCCAAACCGTCGCGCTTGGCCCGCCGAAGTGAAACAATCGAGCGCGTGAATCTGACCAGAGCCGAAGCCGTCCAGCGCGCCCAATTGATCGCCAATCCCCGCTACCGCGTCGAATTAGACCTGCGCGGCGACGGGCCGGATTTCTCCTCCCGCACAACCGTCCAATTCGAGGCCCGCCAGCCCGATGCGGCCACTTTCATCGACTTGATCGCCCCGCGGGTGACGTCGGTCCGCCTGAACGGACGCGACCTCGATCCGGCGGCGGTCTTCGCCGGCGACCGAATCGCGCTCGACCGCCTGGCCGAGGCGAACGAGTTGGTGGTCGAGGCCCGCTGCGCCTATTCGCACACCGGCGAGGGCCTGCACCGCTTCACCGACCCGGCGGACAACCAGACTTACCTTTACACGCAGTTCGAGCCGGCCGACGCCCGGCGCGTCTTCGCCGTCTTCGAGCAGCCGGATCTGAAGGGCGTCTTCGAGTTGGCGGTGACCGCGCCGGAGGGATGGACTGTCGTCTCGAACCAGCCGGTCGCGGCCACCGAGCCGGCGAAACAATCCGGCGGCATCGCGCACCGTTTCGAACCGACCCCGAAACTGTCGTCCTATTTGGTCGCCCTGATCGCCGGCCCTTACGCGCGGTGGAACTCGGAAGTGGTTTCGACCAGCGGGCGGACGGTGCCGCTGGCGCTCTACGCGCGCGCCTCGATGGCGGACCACGTCGACGCCGATGCCGTCTTCGAGATCACCCGCCAGGGCTTCGGCTTCTACGAGCCGGCGTTCGGCTTGCCCTACCCGTTCGCCAAATACGATCAGGCGTTCTGCCCGGAATACAACTTCGGGGCGATGGAGAACGCCGGCCTGGTGACCATCACCGAGTCCTATGTGTTCCGCTCCAAGCCCGTCAAATCCCAGGTCGAGCGGCGCGCCATCACAATCCTGCACGAACTGGCCCACATGTGGTTCGGCGACCTGGTGACGATGCGCTGGTGGAACGACCTGTGGTTGAACGAGTCGTTCGCCGAGTTCGTCTCCCACCTGGCGGCGGTCGAGGCGACCGAGTGGCGCGACGCCTGGACCACTTTCGCCTACGCGGAAAAGACTTGGGCGTACAAACAGGACCAGTTGCCGACCACGCACCCGATCCTGGCTCCGATCGAGGACCTCGACGACGTCCACAACAACTTCGACGGCATCACCTACGCCAAGGGCGCCTCGGTGCTGCGCCAACTGGTCGCTTGGGTCGGCCAAGACGCCTTCCTTGCCGGGTTGCGCTCCTACTTCGCCAAACACGCCTGGTCGAACACCACCCTGGACGACCTCTTGGCCGAATTGGAGGCGTCCTCCGGGCGGGACCTGGCCGCCTGGTCCGAAGCCTGGTTGAAGACCGCCGGAGTCAACACGATCGCGATCGACCGGTCCGGCGGGTTCCTGGTTCAGTCCGGGTCCGAGCCCCATCCGGCCTGGCGGCCGCAGCTAATCGCGATCGGCGGCTATTCGGTGGTCGACGGCGTGCCGATGCGCTTCTGGGACACCGAAATCGATCTGACCGGACCGCGCACCGCCCTGCCGAAACTGCGTCCGGCCGATCTGCTCCTGGTCAACGACCGCGACCTGGCCTACGCCAAAGTGCGGCTCGACCCCGGCTCGCTGGCGGCGGCCGCCGCCGTGGCCGAGTTGGCCGACCCGCTTGCCCGATCCGTCATCTGGGGAATCCTCTGGGACATGACCCGCGACGGCGAACTCGGGGCGCGCGCCTTTGTCGACCGGGTGCTCGCCGGAGTCGGCCGGGAGACCAGTTCGACCGCCATGCGCCAGCTATTGGCCGAACTGTCCTTGGCGTTGGAGTCTTATGTCGCGCCGGAGTTCCGCGTCGGCGCCGCCGACGATGCCGCCGACCGGCTTTGGGCCCTGGCCGAGACCGCCCAACCCGGTTCCGACGCCCAGTTGCAACTGGTCAAGGCTTTCGCCCTGCACGCCGCCAGTCCTGCCCAATTCGACCTGGTGGACGAGTTGGCCGCCGGCTCGCGTTCGCTCAGCGGCCTGGCCGTCGACGTCGATTTGGCTTGGGAACTGCTATTGTCCCTGGTCGCCGGCGGGCGGGCGGACGAGTCGCGGATTGACCGGCAGTTGCGGGCCGATCACACATTGTCCGGTTTGGAGCAGGCCGCCCGCGCCCGCGCCGCCCTGCCGGCGCCGGAGGCCAAGGCCGCCGCCTGGCTGCGGGCGGTCGAGGACCCGGCCACGCCGAACGCCACCCAGCGCGCCATAATCGCCGGCTGGGGCCGGGTCAAAGACCCGGCCCTGTTGACGCCGTTTGTCGAGCCCTATTTCGCGGCCCTGCCCCGGATTTGGCGCGAGCGCTCGCGCGAGACCGCGGCCTCGATCGCCCGGGGGCTCTATCCGGCCCGGGCGGGCGAGGCGCCCGGCGTCGACGTCCTCGGGGCGACCGATCGCTTCTTGTCCGAGTTGGCGGACGACCTGGCGCCGCTGCGGCGCCTGGTGGTCGAGAGCCGCGCCGACCTGGCCCGCGCTCAGGCGGCTGGGCGCGCCGACCGCGCCGCCTAACCGCCGAACGCCAAGTCGCCCCGGCGGCACCGGACGCGGGCGGCACCAGACGCGGGCGGCCCCAGACGCGGGCGGCATCGGCGCGGGCGGCGTTAACCTAGAGGGATGATCGGTCTCGCGGCGCCCGAGTTCGCCGAATCCTGGCCCGGATGGGCGCGCTGGTTGATGGGCACGCCGTTGCGGATCGCCATAATTTTGTTCGCCGCCGGGATCGCGCTGTTGGTCGCCCACGCCGTGATCAAACACACGACCAGTCGGATGGCCAAACTGCCCGGTCGGATCGGGGCGGGCGGGGCGCTGGCGCGAGGCGAGCCGACCGATCCGGCCCAACTGGCGGCCAAGCGGGAGGCCCGCTTCAAGACCCTCGGCGCGGTGTTGCGTTCGGCCAGCACGGTGGCGATCTGGATTCTGGCCATTTGCCTAGTTCTCGAAGCCCTCGGGGTCAACCCCGGCTTGATCATGACCTCGGTCGGCGTGGCCGGAGTCGGGCTGGGTCTGGGCGCGCAATCGCTGGTCAAGGACATGCTGGCGGGGCTTTTGATGTTGATCGAGGACCAGTACGGGCTCGGCGACGTGATCGACGCCGGCCCGGCCACCGGCGTGGTCGAGGCGATGAGCCTGCGTGTGACCACCTTGCGGGACGAGGACGGCGTGATTTGGCATGTGCCGAACGGCACGATCACCCGGATCGGCAACCGGTCGCAGGCGACCGGGGCCTGACCGCCGGTCAGGCGGACGCCAGTTGGCCCAAGTCCGCCTGGATCCGTTTGGCCAGGGCCGGCGCGTCGCCGCCGACCACCACTTGGACCACGCGCCCCGCGATGACCACCCCGAAAGCGCCCAAAGCGTGCAGGCCGGGGACGTCGACCAGCGCCGGGTTGGCCACCTCGACCCGCAGCCGGGTCGGGTAAGCCGTCAGGTGGGTCACGTTGCGCGGCCCACCCAAGCATTCGACCGTTTTCAGCGCCAAAGCGACCTAGTTTCCTCCACGCCCGGCGGCGTGGCTAACCGAATAGTTTGGGAGCGATATGGGATGAGGGTAACACGCCGCGCCAGCCGGCGCGGGGCTCGGCGGGAGGTCAATCGCGGCGCAGACGCCGATAGGTGACACGGTGCGGCCGGGCCGCCTCGGCGCCCAGGCGCTCGACCTTGTTGGCCTCGTAAGCGGCGAAATTTCCCTCGAACCAGAACCAGCGGCTGGGGTCTTGAGCGTCGCCCTCATAGGCCAGAATGTGGGTCGCCACGCGGTCGAGGAACCAGCGGTCGTGCGATACGACCACGGCGCACCCGGGGAAGTCGTCGAGCGCGTTCTCGAGCGAGGCGAGCGTGTCGACGTCGAGGTCGTTAGTCGGCTCGTCGAGCAGCAGCAGGTTCCCGCCCTGTTTGAGCGTCAGCGCCAAGTTGAGGCGGTTGCGCTCGCCGCCGGACAGGACCCCGGCCGGCTTTTGCTGATCCGGGCCTTTGAAGCCGAAAGCCGAGACATAGGCCCGCGAGGGCATCTCGACCTGGCCGACGTGAATGTGATCCAACCCGTCCGAGACCACCTGCCAGACCGTTTTGTCCGGGTCGATCCCGCCCCGGTCTTGGTCGACATACGAGATCTTGACTGTGTCGCCGATCTTCAGGTCGCCGGCGTCGAGCGGTTCGAGTCCGACAATAGTTTTGAACAGCGTCGTCTTGCCGACGCCGTTGGGCCCGATGACGCCGACGATGCCGTTTTTGGGCAGCGAGAAGGACAGCCCGTCGATTAGCACGCGGTCGTCGAATCCCTTGCGGAGGTCGGTGGCCTCGAGCACGATCGATCCCAGTCTGGGTCCGGGCGGGATCTGGATCTCGTCGAGGTCAAGTCGCCTGGTCCGCTCGGCCTGGGCGGCCATCTCCTCGTAGCGTTGCAGCCGGGCTTTCGACTTGGCTTGGCGGCCCTTGGCGTTTTGGCGCACCCAGGCCAGCTCCCCGGCCAGGCGTTTCGCCAGTTTGGCGTCCTTTTGGCCCTGAATCTGCAGGCGTTCGCTCTTCTTCTCCAAGTAGACCGAGTAGTTGCCCTCGTAGGCGTAGGCCCGGCCGCGATCAAGCTCCAGAATCCATTCGGCCACGTTGTCGAGGAAATAGCGATCATGGGTGACCGCCAGCACGGCGCCGGGATAGGCCGACAGGTGCTGCTCCAGCCATTGGACCGACTCGGCGTCCAAGTGGTTGGTCGGCTCGTCAAGCAACAACAGGTCGGGTTGTTGGAGCAGCAGTTTGCAAAGCGCGACGCGCCGGCGCTCGCCGCCCGAAAGAATCGACACCGGCGTGTCCGGCGGCGGACAGCGCAAGGCGTCCATCGCCTGTTCCAGCCGGGCGTCCAGGTCCCAGGCGCCGGCGTGGTCGAGGGCCTCTTGCAGTCTGCCCATCTCGGTCAGCAAACGGTCGTAATCCGCCTCCGGATCGGCCAGTTCCTGGCTGATCTGGTTGAAACGGTCCATCTTGGCTTTGATCTCCGCCACGCCTTCCTCGACATTGCCGAGGACCGTCTTGGAGTCATCCAGGGGCGGCTCCTGACGGAGCATGCCGACGCTGAAACCGGGCGTCAGCGTCGCCTCGCCATTGGATGGCTGGTCCAAGCCGGCCATGATTTTCAACACCGACGACTTCCCGGCCCCGTTGGGGCCGACCACGCCGATCTTGGCGCCGGGGTAGAAGGCCAGCGTGACGTCGTCCAGGATGACTTTGTCGCCGTGGGCCTTGCGGGCGCGCTTCATCACGTAAATGAATTCGGGCACCGCACCAGGGTACAGTCGCCCGGCGGGTTTGGCTCTAGCCTCAGCCCGGCGTGCGTCCCGCCAGCGGCCGGAGCCGGGTCCGCCTCGCCCAAAGGCGGACCCGGCTCCTTTGCCGCTCCCCCGCGGTCCCATCGCGATCACCCACCCCGCCCCCGCAGCCCGCGACCGCCCGCCCCGTGATCGCCCACCCCGCCGCCGCAGCCCGCGACCGCCCCGTGATCGCCCACCCCGCAGCCGCCCCAGCCCGCGACCGCCCCGTGATCGCCCACCCCGCAGCCGCCCCAGCCCGCGACCGCCCCGGCTCACGATCACCGCAGCCCCGCAGCCGCCCCAGCCCGCGACCGCGCGGCGGGCTCGGGCCGCGGCGCTAGCCGGCCGAGCCGGGCGAGCGTCTGCGCCGCCAGACGATGAGCCAGACCCCGAGGGCCACCAGGCCTAACGCGCCGAGCGCGAAGGGGACGGCCTCGGCCGATCCGGTCAGCGGCAGCACCGGCGTCGCGTCAGGCGGGATTATCGGAGTGACAGTGCAAATCATGCCTTCCTCCGGTTTGCATTCCGGCGGCTCGGCGGCTTCAGCCGGGCTGTAGGGGTTCGCCGCATAGGGTTCGAACGCGTCGACGACGTAGTTGTGGTACCAAAGATCGCCTTGTTTGGTGACTTTCGCCAGATAGGCGATCGTCGCCGATTCGCCAGGCTGGAGAGCGCCGTACACCTCGATGCGCTGGGGTTCGGGGGCCCATGTGGCGCTCACCGAAGGATGGTCCGCGGTCGGTTCGCCGATCAACTCCCCGTCGTCGAGCACCCAGCCCAACAGGTCGTGGTGGTTCAAGTAAAGCTCGGTCTGACCTCTGTTCGCGAAGACGACGGAGAAAGCGGCCACCTCGCCGAGCCGGAGTTGAAGCGCGTCCACGGCCTTGGCGACATACATTTCCTCGACCGGCGTGACAGTGCAGGACAAGTCCTGCTCCAGGCATTCGGGCGGCGGCGGCTGGTCGGGGTCGGTCAGCACGGCGTTGGCCAGAAGGTGATCGCCTCGGTCCTCAAACGGTTTGACGGTCACCTGGTAGGTCACCCGCGCCTGGGCCCCGGCGCCGGCCGGAATCTGGCCCTTGACCGCGATCGTTTGCGCCTCCGGGTTGAACACCGCCGTCAGGCCTTCGCTGTCGCTCACCGGCTCGGCCGTCAAGTCGGCGTCGTCCAGCACGCCGGACAACGAGTCGACGGCGTCGACCCGAGCCGGCGCCGCTCCTTGGTTGACGAAGGCGAGCGTGTAGGCGACCACATCGCCCGGCGACGCGACGTCGCGGTCGACCGTCTTGACCACCCTGTAGTCGTCGACCTGGGTGGTGGTGCAAGACGGGTCGCCGGCCGGGCAGTCGAATCCGCCGTCCGGCGGATCGTCAGCCGACACCAGGTTGTCCAACGAGTGGTCGGCGCGGGCGGCGAACTCTCGGACCGTCACCTGGTAGGCGACCACCGCCTCGGTTCCGAACGGCGCGGGCACCTGGCCGGCGATTTTGACCGCCTGCTCGGCCCGGTCGAAAGTCGCCGTCAGGCTGGCGGTGTCAGATGTCGGGCCGCCGGTCAGGTCGGCGTCGTCCAAAACCGCCGCCAGCCAGTCAGTGGTCTCCACCGAGGCCGGGGCGGCCCCAAGATTGGTGAACGTGAGGGTGTAGGCGACCGTCTCGCCCGGTTTCGCCAGATCCTTGTCGGCCGACTTGACCACCCGATACTCGTCCACCAAGGCCTCCGCGCAAGTGCCGGGGGCCAGCAGTTCGCAGTTCGGCGCGCCGTCGGCGGGCAGAACCGGACGCTCGGAATCGGCCGGATCGGCTGGCACCACCACGTTGACCAAACGGTGGTCCA
>JAITKC010000193.1 GCA_031278665.1 Bifidobacteriaceae bacterium
CCGGGCCGGTGGCCGCCAGCCGCTGGCCGTCGGCGCTGATGACCGCGTAAGGCGGCGCGCCCGGCGGTTGGGGCGGGGCGTAACCAGGCCGGCCGAGTTCTTGGCGGTCTTCGCCGAGGCGGGCGACGACATCGTTCAGGGCTGGCAGATCGGGCCCCTCGGGCCCGGACGGGCGGACGACCGCCCAGGTCACCGCGACCAATGCGGCCAGAGCGGCGACCAGGGCGGCGGCCAGGCGGCGGGTCGTCACGGGTCCTGCGCCAGTCCCGACGGCTCGAGCGCGTAACCGGTTCCCCAGGAGGTGGCGATGGCGGCGTCGTGTCCGGCCGCCGCCGCCGCCAGTTTGGCGCGCAGCCGGCGGATGTGGACGTTCAGGGCGCCGTCGCTGACAGCGGTGTGCCCCCAGGCCGCGGCGAACAATTGGCGTTTGGGTATCACCCGGCCCGGTTCGGCGGCCAGGCGGGCGAGCAACCGGTATTCGATGTCCGTCAGCCCGATCGGCCCGTCCGGGCCGTAGGCCCGCCCCAAGTCGAAGCGCACGCTGAGGCGGCCGAAGTCGAACCGGCCGACCCCCGCTGGCGCCGAGGCCCCCGACGCTTCCAACGGCTCCGCCGGCGCGCCGCCCGCCCATCCGGCCCGGCGCAGCGCGGCTTGGACTTTGGCGTGCAGGACGGCCAGGGAATACGGTTTGGCGATGTAGTCGTCGCCGCCCACCGCCAGCGCCAAGAGAATGTCGTCGTCGCCGCCGCCGCGGGCGGAGATGAACAGGATCGGGACGTCGCTGTCGCGGCGCAGTCGGCGGCAGACGGCGAAACCGGACTCGCCCTCCAAGTTGATGTCGAGCAGAATCAGCCCGACGTCGTGATTCGCCAGGACGGTCAGCGCGCCGGCGGCGTCCGCCACCCAGGTCGCGCTGGTGCCGAGCATTGTGAAGTATTCGACGGTCGCCTCCGACAGGGCCGCCTCGTCGTCCACCACCAAGCAATCCAGGCGTTTTCGGTCGCTCATGGGCTCCTCACCGCGGGGTCTTGGCCGGGGCCGCGCGGCCCCTCGCCGCCATCAGGATAGTGCGCCGCCGGCCAAGACCTCGAGGTGAGGTTTGCCTAACCAGTCGGGCGCGTCCTTGGGTAGGCTAACGCCCATGTTCCGCCGCCTGCTCCCAGTGGTGGCGCTCGCCTGGATCCAGGCCTTGGCTTTGGCCGCTTTGTATATCGCGCTGGGGCGGGAGGTAGGAGCTTTGGCGGCCCCGGCCGCCGGGCGGACGGGCTGGCCGGGGGAGCGGCTGGACGCCGGGAGCGTGGCCCTGATGGTCGCCTTGGCGCTGGTGGCGGCCGGCGCGGCCGGGCTTCAGCCCTATTTGGCGGCCCGCGACCAGGCGTCCGAGGAGGCGGCCGACCGCCGCCGGGTGGTCGCCCAGGTCTTCAAACTCGGCGCCGCCCAGCGCTCGCGCGAGCGGGCTGGGGCGATCGTCTCGACCGCCACCGACGGCGTCGAGCGCGCGGCCGCCTACCGGGGCGCCTTCTTGGGCCCGATGATCGGCTCGATGACCGCGCCTTTGGGCGTCTTGGCGATTATGGGCGCCTGCGCCGATTGGGTGGTGGCGGGGCTGACTGCGCTGGCGTTGCCGGCCATCCCGCTGGCTCTGGGCGGTTTCCAGGCGGCTTTTCGCGGCGTCTCGCGCCGCTACCGCGAGAACGGCCGCCTGTTCGCGGCCAAGTTCCTCGACGCCATCCAGGGTTTGCCGACGCTGCGACTGCTGAACGCCGACCGCCGCCATGGCCGTGCCCTGGCCGGCGCCGCCGAGGATTTGCGACGCCACGTGATGCGCCTGTTGGCCGGCAACCAACTGGTGTTGTTCGCCGTCGACTCGCTGTTTTCGCTGGCTTTCGTCGCCGCCGTGGCGGGTCTGTCGCTGTGGCGGATCGGTCAGGGCGCCATCGGCCCCGGCGCCGGATTGGCGCTGGTGGCCTGCGGGACGCTGCTGTTGGACCCGCTCGACCGGATCGGCCAGTTCTTCTACATCGGCATGGGCGGCGCCGCCTCGGTCAAAGAGATCAAGGCCTTCCTGGCCGAACAGCCGGCCGTCCCCGACCCCGGCGCGTCGCCCGCAGCGTCGCCCGCCGCGTCGCCCGATGCCGCGTCGCCCGCCGCGTCGTCGCCTCCCGCCGCGTCGTCGCCTCCCGCCGCGTCGTCGTCGCCCGCCGCGTCGCCCGATGCCGCCTCGCTCGCCGCCTCGCCCCCCGATGCCGCGTCGCCCGCCGCCGCGTCGCCCGCAGCCGCGTCGCCCGATGCCGCGTCGTCGCCGCCCGTTCCCGCCCTCGAGTTCGCCGGCGTCGACTTCGCCTACGGGGCCGGGCCGCCGGTGTTGACCGACTTCAACCTGGCCGTCCAAGCGGGCGAGCACGTCGCCATCGTCGGAGCCTCCGGCGCCGGCAAGACGACTGTCGCCGAATTGGCGCAGGGCAACCTCCGTCCGGACCGCGGCCAGGTCAGACTATTCGGCCGGGACGCCGCCAGCTTGCCGGCGGCCTGGCAGCGCGCCCAAATGGCGGTGGTCGCCCAACACACTTACCTGTTCACCGGCTCACTGCGCGACAACCTCAAAGTGGCCGACCCGGCCGCCGGCGAAGAGCGCCTGGCCGCCGCCCTGGCCGCCGCCGGCCTGGCGGATTTCGTGGCCGAACTGCCGGACGGGCTGGGCACGGCGGTGGGCGAGCGCGGGCTGGCCTTGTCGGGCGGGCAAACCCAGCGGGTCGCCATCGCCCGCGCCTTCCTCAAAGACGCCCCGATCCTGGTCCTGGACGAACCGACCGCCCACGTCGACTTGGCCGCCGAACGGGCCATCCTGGCCTCGCTGGAGAACCTCGGCCGCGACCGGACGGTCGTCGCCATCTCGCATCGCCGGGCGACTATCGGCCACGCCGACCGGGTGATCGAGGTCGGCCGATGAGCCCGCGCCAGCTCAGGCGCCGGCTGTTG
>JAITKC010000370.1 GCA_031278665.1 Bifidobacteriaceae bacterium
CGATGGGGCTGGCGAACGCCGGCCGGTCGAACGGCGACGGCTCGGCGAACGGGTCCGAATCGGGATCGCTCTGCGCCTTGTACTCCATGGCCCGCTGAACGGCATCGGCGGCGGCGGCGCCGCACAACTCCCGCACCAAGGCGACCGCCATGTCTATCCCGGCCGCGACCCCCGACGAGGTCCAACGCCCGCGGTCGGCCACCCACCGGGCCTGACGCACCCAGATCGGGCCGCGGCGGGCGGCCACGCTGTCGAAAGCCAGTTTGTTCGACGTCGCCCGGTAGCCGTCGAGCAAACCGGCGGCGCCGAGCAGCGCCGAGCCGGTGCAAACCGAGGCGATCCGGCTGGCCGAACCGGCCCATTCGCGCAGCCAAGTCAGGAACGCCTCGTTGTCGATCAACCGGCGGGTGCCGGCGCCGCCCGGGACCAGCGCGATGTCCGGCTTCGGCGCGCCTGTCCGGCCATAGTCCGGCAGCACCTGAATGCCCTGGCTCGAGCGCACGGGTTGACCGCTCAAACCAACTAATTCGACCTTGAAGGCGGTCGGCAACTGGCTGAAGACCTCGGCCGGCCCAAAAACGTCAAGCAGTTCAAAACCCTCGAACACCAGAACCGAAACCCGGCGCGGCGCCGCGGCGGCCTTCGCCGCGAGATCACTCGGAAGCACTCATCGATGCTAGCCCGGCGCCGCCGCCAAGCCCAGGCGGCTAAGCGCGTTATTCGGTATCTTCCACCTGTGATCGGCAAATGCCCTGGTCCGGGCCGTGCCTGAGAACGCCCGCCAGACCCCGCCCCGGGTCCGGCTCAGCCGCCCAACCGCCCAGCAGGGCAGCCGCCCAACCGCCCAGTAAGGCAGCCGCCCAACCGCCCAGCAGGGCAGCCGTTCAGCGGCCCAGCCGGGCCGCGGCGGCGTCGAGGATGGCGTCCGCCACAACCCGCTTCGACCCGGCCGCCCGCGCCACTTCGCCGCCGGCGGCGTCCAGCAGCACCACCTCGTTGGAGTCGGCGCCGAAAACCGCCCCGCCGGCCACGACATTCGCCACGGTCAAATCGACGCCCTTGCGGCGGGCCTTGGCGACCGCCTGCTCAAGCGGGCCGGCGGCGGCGTCACCGGTTTCGGCGGCGAAGCCGACCAGCACCTGGCCGGGCCGGCGCGCGGCCGCCAGACCGGCCAAGACGTCCGGATTGGCGACCAGTTCCAAAGTCAACCCGTCCCGGCCTTGGCGCTTGATCTTGGCCGTGGCCGGCGCCGCCGGGCGGAAGTCGGCCACCGCCGCCGCCATCACCATCAGGTCGGCGTCGCGCGCCCGCGCCGTCATGGCGGACTGAAGTTCCAAAGCGGTGCCGACCGGAACCACCTCGACCCCGTGCGGGGCCGGCGCGGCCACATTGGCCGCCACCAGGCTGACCCGGGCGCCGCGAGCGGCCGCGGCCTCGACCAGAGCCAAACCTTGTTTGCCGGACGAGCGGTTGCCCAGGAAACGGACCGGGTCGAGCGGTTCGCGTGTGCCGCCGGCCGAGATCAGGACTCGCAAGCCGGCCAAGTCGCCAGGCGCGAGCAGCCGTGTCACGGCCGCGAAAATGGCCTCCGGCGACTCCATTCGACCCGGGCCCGTGTCGGCCCCGGTGAGGCGGCCGGACGGCGAGTCCAACACTTGGACGCCGCGCGACCGCAGAGTCGCCAAATTGGCCTGGGTGGCCGGGTGGGCGAGCATCGCGCTGTGCATCGCCGGGGCCACCACCACCGGGGCGCCGGTCGCCAACAAAGTGGCGGTCAGCAGGTCGTCGGCCCGGCCGGCCGCTTGGCGGGCCAACAGGTCGGCCGTCGCCGGCGCGACCACCACCACATCCGCCGATGCCGCCAACGCCACGTGGTCGACGCCGCCCGCCCGGTCGAACACCGACGTCAGGACCGGTTCGCCGGTCAGGGCCTCGAATGTGGCGCGGCCGACGAAGCGCAAGGCCGCCTTGGTCGGCACGACGCGCACCTGGTGGCCGGCCTCGGCGAACAAGCGCACCAGCACGGGGGTTTTATAGGCGGCTATGCCGCCGGCCACCCCCACCACGATCACGCCGGCGTCACTCCCCGGCGGGTTCGATCGTCAACAGGCCCTGGTTGATCTCCCGCATCGCGATCGACAGCGGCTTTTCCTGCGGCCCGGCTTCGACCAGCGGTCCGACGTGTTCGAGCAAGCCCTCGTTCAATTGGGCGTAGTAGCCGTTGATCTGGCGCGCCCGCTTGGCGGCGTAGATCACCAGCGCGTATTTGGAATCCGTGACCTCAAGCAGATCGTCGATCGGCGGATCGGTGATCCCCTCCGGTTTGGCTGTGGTACCTGACAATTAACAATCCTTCCAACGTCGATTGGCCCGTCGGCCGCCCGCCTGGGCCCAAGCCCCGGGGCCAAAGTCCGCCGCCCGGCGACATTCGGCGCGGCCGACTTAGTTTAGCCCCATAATCACGGCCAGCCGTCCGACGGTCTCCCCCAGGTCGTCGTTCGTCAACACGAAATCGAACTCGCCGCGCGCTTGAACCTCGCGTTCGGCCGTCGCCAACCGGCGCAGACGCTCGGCCGGGCCTTCGGTGCCGCGCCCAATCAAACGCCTTTCCAATTCCGCCCAAGTCGGCGGCATCAGGAAAACTTGCAACGCCCCCGGCATTGTCTGGCGGACTTGGCGCGCTCCGGCCAAGTCGATTTCCAACAGCGCCGGCCGTCCGGCGCCCAGCGCGTCCTCGACCGCCGGGCGCGGGGTGCCGTAAAGGTTGCCGTTGTATTCGGCCCACTCCAGCAACTCGCCGGCGCGGGCCGCGGCCTCGAAAACCGGGCGCGTCACGAAGAAATAGTTCTCCCCCTCGACTTCACCCGGACGGGGCGGCCGGGTGGTGGCCGAGACGGAAAGATAAACCTTCGGATGGCGTTCGGCGAGCAAGGCCGCGACGGCGCCCTTGCCGACCCCGGACGGGCCGGCCAAGACGGTCAGTCGAGCGGGCGCCCAGACCACCGCCGCTCAGCCGAAACGCTCGATCAATTGCTCCCGCTGGTGGGGGCCGAGTCCGCGAATGCGCCGCGACTCGGAAATGCCGATCTCGGTCATAATCGCCTTGGCCTTGACCTTGCCGACACCCGGCAGAGCCTCAAGCAGAGCGGCGACCTTGATCTTTCCGATCACCTCGTCTTCTTGACCCATGGCGAGGACTTCGCTGAGCGATCCCTCAGACGCCTTGAGCCGGTTTTTCACCTCGGCTCGCGCTTGGCGGGCTTCGGCCGCCTTCTTCAGGGCCTCAGCCCTTTGTTCCGGAGTCAATGGAGGTAGGGCCATTCTCTTCATCCACCTTCGGTGCTGTAATTGGACTTGGACAGTCACAATGTAACCATTGACCTGGTATGACGCAACGCCTTAGGGCTTAGATTCCAAGAAAACCGATATTTGCCGTCAATTGTCGCACCGCCCGGGCGACCCGCTCCGGGTCCGGACCGGCGCCGGCCACAGACCGCGAGGCGGTCGCCAAGACCAGTCGTTGGGCGGCGCCGAAGACCCTCGCCAAGTCCGCCGGGCCGCCCCCCTGCGCGCCCAGGCCGGGCGCCAAAATAGGGCCTCCCACCTGCGCGATCATCTGAGCCGCGGCGGGCGGCAGAGCGCCTATGGTGCCGCCGATGACGACCCCCAGCGATCCCAGCGGCGCCGCGGCGGCGTTGGCTTGGGCGACCGCCTGGATGACGGCCTCGCCGACCTGCAGGCCGCTGACCGTGACCGCCCGTTGGACCGACGCCCCCTCCGGGTTGGAGGTGAAAGCCAACACGAACACCCCGCGCCCGGTTTCGCCGGCCAACTCGAAAGCCGGCCGAAGCGAGCCGAAGCCGAGATACGGGCTGACGGTGACGGCATCGGCGGCCAATGGCGACCCGTCCGCCAAGTAGGCCTCGGCGTAACCGCGCATAGTCGAGCCGATGTCGCCGCGTTTGACGTCCAGCACCGTCAGCATCTGGGCTTCGCGGGCGCAGGCGAGCACCTCCTCCAAAGCGGCGACGCCGCGCGAACAGTGCCGTTCGAACAGAGCCGACTGCGGTTTGACCGCCGCCGCCCCGCCGGCTTTGGCCGCCTCGATCAGCGAACGGCCAAAAAACGACAGGTTCTCGGGGGTGTCGGCCAAACCCCAGTCGGCCAACAACGCCGGGTGCGGGTCAATGCCGACGCAAAGGTGGCGTCCGGCCGCGAACTCGCCGGCCAGGCGAGAGGCGAAGGCGTTCACGCGCCGCTCCTTTGCAATGGTTGGACGCTCAGCGGGCCGGCCCGCTGGGCTTCGATCGCCTGCACGGCCGCCGCCAATTGCTGTGTGGTGGTGACGATCGGCCGGTCCATGGCGGTTATGGCGGCCCGGATCTCATAACCGTCGGCCCGCGCGCCGGCCCCGGAGGGCGTGTTGACCACCATGTCTATTTCGCCGGCGCGGATCAGGTCGACCACCGTCCGCCGGCCGGCGCCCTCCGACACCTTCAACACCTCGCGGCATTCGATCGAGTTGCGGCGCAACACCGAGGCGGTGCCCTCGGTGGCCAGAACCTCGAAGCCGAGTTCGGTCAGCCGCTTGATCGGGAAGATAATCGAGCGCTTGTCGCGGTCCGCCACCGACACGAACACCCGGCCCCGCATCGGCAACCCGCCATAAGCCGCCACCTGCGACTTGGCGAAAGCCGTTGGAAAGGCCCGGTCGCGCCCCATGACTTCGCCGGTCGAACGCATCTCCGGACCCAGCAGCGTGTCGACTATGTTCCCGTCGGCGGTCCTAAAGCGGGCGAACGGCAGCACCGCCTCTTTGACCGCGATCTGCTCTACTTCCAGGGCCAAGGCCGAAGAATGCTCCGGCAGGTGGCCGGCGGCCCGCAGTTCGGCTATCGAGGCGCCGGCCATGATCAGGCAGGCGGCCTTGGCCAACGGCACACCGGTCGCCTTGGACACGAACGGCACCGTCCGCGAGGCCCTGGGGTTCGCCTCGAGCACGTAGAGCACGTCGCTCATCAGCGCGAATTGGATGTTGATCAGCCCGCGCACGCCGACGCCGCGGGCGATCGCCTCAGTCGAACGCTTGATCCGCTCCAGGTCGCGGCTCGACAAAGTGACCGGCGGCAGCACGCAGGCGCTGTCGCCGGAGTGGATGCCGGCCTCCTCGATGTGCTCCATGACGCCGCCCAAGAACAATTCCTCGCCGTCGTAGAGGGCGTCGACGTCGATTTCGATGGCGTCGTCCAAGAATCGGTCGATCAGCACCGGCGCGTCCGCCCGGCCGCCCTCGCCGATCGCCTTGGCCATATATTCGCGCAGGTGATCCACGTCGTAGACGATCTCCATACCGCGCCCGCCGAGCACATAGGAAGGCCGCACCAGCACCGGGTAGCCAATCTTGTCGGCCACCGCCTCGGCCTCGCGCACGCTCAGCGCGGTGCCGTACTGCGGAGCCGGCAGGCCGGCGGCGGCCAGCACCTGGCCGAACAGGCCGCGGTTTTCCGCCGCGTCGATCGCCTCCGGCGGCGTGCCCCACAACGGCAGCCCGGCCTCCGCCAAACGCGACGACAAGCTCAAGGGGGTTTGCCCGCCCAATTGCACTATCACGCCGGCGACCGGACCGGCCGCCCGCTCGGCATCGTAAACCTCCATGACGTCTTCAAACGTCAGCGGCTCGAAGTAGAGCCGGGCGGAGATGTCGTAGTCGGTCGAGACGGTCTCCGGATTGCAGTTGACCATCACCGTCTCGTAGTCCCGCCCCAAGGCCAGCGCCGCGTGGACGCAGGAGTAGTCGAACTCGATGCCCTGGCCTATCCGGTTCGGTCCGGACCCCAGGATCAGCACGGCCGGGCGCTGGCGCGGGCGGACCTCGGTTTCCTCGTCATAGGTCGAGTACAGGTAGGGCGTGCGGGCGGCGAACTCGCCGGCGCAGGTGTCGACCATTTTGTAAACCGGCCGCAGGCCGAAGGCGTGGCGGATCTCCCTGACGGCCTCTTCCGAGAGGTTCCGGATTTCGCCGATCTGGACATCCGACAGGCCGTGGCGTTTGGCCAGGCGGAGCGTGCGGCGGTCGAGCGCCGGGGCCGCCGCGACGGCCTCGGCGACGCGGTTGATCAGACCGATTTGGTCGATGAACCAGGGGTCGATGCCGGTCGCCTGGGCCAAGCGCTCGGTTGGCACGCCCCAGCGCGCCGCCTGTTGCAAGTCGATCAGCCGACGCTCGGTCGGCCGGGCCAGCGAGGCGACTAGTTCGGCCAGTTCGTCGCGCCCCGGCCGCGCGCCCGACCAGTGGAAACGGGTCCCGCGCTTGTCGATCGACCGCATCGCCTTGTTCAGCGACTCGGTGAAACAACGCCCTATCGCCATGGCCTCGCCGACCGACTTCATTGTGGTGGTCAAAGTGTCGTCGGCGGCCGGGAACTTCTCGAACGCGAATCTCGGCACTTTGGTCACGATGTAGTCGATCGCCGGCTCGAAACTGGCCGGGGTGGAGCCGGTGATGTCGTTTGGAATCTCGTCCAGCCGGTAGCCGATCGCCAGGCGGGCGGCGATTTTGGCGATCGGGAAACCGGTCGCCTTGGAGGCCAGCGCCGACGAGCGCGACACTCTGGGGTTCATCTCGATGACGATTATCCGGCCGTCCGCCGGGTTGACTGCGAACTGGATGTTACAGCCGCCGGTGTCGACCCCGACCTCCCGGATGACCGCGATCCCGATGTCGCGCAGCCGCTGATACTCGCGGTCGGTCAGCGTCAGCGCCGGCGCCACGGTGACCGAGTCGCCGGTGTGCACTCCCATCGGGTCGAGGTTCTCGATCGAGCAGACCACCACCACGTTGTCGGCGCGGTCGCGCATGATCTCAAGTTCGAACTCCTTCCAGCCGATCACCGACTCCTCGAGCAGGACTTCGGCCGTCGGGCTGAGACGCAAACCGCCGCCGGCGATCCGCTCCAGATCGGCCGGCCCGTAGGCGATCCCGGAGCCGAGCCCGCCCATGGTGAACGACGGGCGGACCACCAGCGGGTAACCCAACAGCTCGGCCGCCTGAAGGCATTCGGCCATCGAGTGGGCGATCTGGCTGCGGGCCACTTGGGCGCCGGAGCGTTCGACCACGGCCTTGAACTCTTGGCGGTCCTCGCCCGCCCGGATCGAGTCGATTTTGGCGCCGATCAGCTCCACGCCGAAGCGGTCGAGCACGCCCGCGTCCGCCAGGGCGACCGCCGCGTTCAAGGCGGTCTGCCCGCCCAGGGTGGCGAGCAGGGCGTCCGGCCTTTCGCGTTCGATTATCGCCGTCAGCGCGCCGAGTTCGATCGGTTCGATATAGGTCGCGTCGGCGAACTCCGGGTCGGTCATGATGGTGGCGGGGTTGGAGTTGACCAGCACGACGCGCAAACCCTCGTCCTTCAGGACGCGGCAGGCCTGGGTGCCGGAGTAGTCGAACTCGCAGGCTTGGCCGATCACAATCGGCCCCGACCCGATCACCATCACCGAGCCAAGGTCTTGGCGCTTCGGCATGCGGCCTCCTTTCCCGCCTCACGGGACGGAGCTTAAAGGAATCTTCTGGAGTCAGCCTAGCGGCGCCGGCCCGCCGATGCCGCGGCGCGCCCGTGCGCCGGCGGCCGGATCCCAGCCCGCCCGGCCTGCGGCGGCCGGCCGAGGAGCCTTCGGAATAGTTGGCGCTGGTCCTCGGGGGCCCCCAGCCGCGCCGACCGCGAGCCTAGACTTGGCCCATGGTGTCGACGCCCCAGCCGTCCAATTGGTTGACCGCCTGGGACCGCTGCCCCCACTGCGGCGCAGTCCTGACCTCCACCCGTTGTTCGCGCTGCGGTTTGCCGCTGGGCGGCCCGAACGGCGTCCGGCTGGCCGATTTGTCGGTGGCGGCGGCCGCCGCCGCCCGCGCCGGTTCCCCAACCGCCCCGCGTTTGATAGCCGAACGCTCGCGCCTGGTCGCCCAAATGCTGGCGCAACCCCCCGGCGCGCCGCCCCTCGCCGCCCCGCCCGCGTTCGCCCCGCAAGCGTTCGCCCCGCAAGCGGCGCCGGGCCAGCCGTTCCCACTTCCAGCGGCGCCTGGCCAGGCTTGGCCCGGCCGGGAATGGCGACCGCCTGGATCGGCCCAGACTTTCCCGCCATTCCAGCCGGCCTCCAATCCGCCTTCGCAGTGGACGCCGACCACGGCGTTGGCGCTGGTCGGCGCGGTGCTGGTGGCGGCGGCGGCGCTCGGCTTCGCTTTCATAGTGCCCGACCTCGGCTGGTCGGCCCGAGTCATCGCCCTGGCTTTCGGCGCCGTCGCCGCCGGCGCCGGGGCGCTATTCCTGAAGGCTCGCCGAATCACCGCGACCGGCGAGGCGATGGCCGCTGTGGCCGCCGCTTTGGCCTTGCTGACCTGGGCCGTCGCCATCCAGCCGGACGGCTTGGAAGGTCCTTCGGCCGGCTGGTCGGGCGCCAGCCTGCTGGCGCTGGCCGCCCTGATTTACCTGGCCGGC
>JAITKC010000267.1 GCA_031278665.1 Bifidobacteriaceae bacterium
AAACTCTCCATCAAAAACAAACAGAATGAACCCAGCCAACAAAAAATCAGCCAGTCCACAAAACAAACCGGCATCAACATCCACAAACACGCTGTTGAGATAACAAACAACAAACCCGCACGCCGGCCGACGGAGACGGTTGTACCCGCCGGCTGAGTCTGGTTTTCGCCCGCCGTCTGGCGGCGGACCTCGATAACCATACACATTGGCGCCGGAGCGGTCAAGTCAGCTTCGCGGCTGCCTCACCAGACGCGAATGGGCAGGTCAGAGGCCGCTAGGAGGGCGTCGACGGCGTCCGGCCCAGGCCCGGCGGCGCCCCCCTCGACGCCTATCGCCAGGGCCGCCGCGGCGTTCGCCCGACGGGCCGCCGCGGTCAGTTCCAGACCGGCCGCCAATCCGGCGATCAGGACGCCGGTGTGGGTGTCCCCGGCGCCGTTGGTGTCGACCACCCGGGCCGGATAGGCCGGCAATTGGACAACCCGGGCCAGGCCGGATTCCGCCACGAAACAGCCGTCGGCGCCGGCTCGCACGACGGCGGCGAGATCGAACTCGTCTGCCAGGCGCCTGGCCAACTGAGCGGCCGAAGGCGCTTGGCCTGACTGCGGTGTTCCCGGCGGCGGGTTGGCCCGCGCCGAGCCGACCGGCGAGGCGTCGCCCGTCCGGGCGGCGAACCGACGCCCGGACGGGCCGGACTCGCCCGACCCGGGCGGTTGGGCGGACTTGGCCCCGGTGGCGGCGGAACGGTCGGCCGGCATCGCCGGCCCGGCCAGTTGCGCGGCCTCGACCAGGTTGGCGCTGAGATAGTCGGCCCGCTCCGTCACCGCCGCCAGGGCCGGCCGGGCAAGCCGGGCCGCCAGCGGCCCGGGGTCGAAGACCAGGCGGACCCGCGGCGCCAGCCCCGCCATCCACTCGACCAGGGCCGTCCGGTTGGGACGGTGCGCCAGCGAGTAGCCGGTCAGATAGACGATGTCGTCGTCGCGGACGGCGACCCGCGCCAGCGCCTCGGCGTCGAGTCGCGCCTCGGCGCCCGGCACGGTCACAAAAGTTCGCTCGCCGTCGGGCTCGACCATCACCACGACCAGCCCGGTGTCGACCTCGGCGATCGGCGGGCCGGCCAGTTCGACGCCTTCGCGGGCCATCGCCGAACGCACCAGGTCGCCACGCGGCCCCAGGCCGTGGGCGCCCGCGTAGACCACCGCAAGTCCTTGGCGCGCCGCGGCCGCCGCCAAGTTGAGGCCGCCGCCCGGCATCGTCTGGCCGCCGCGGGCAAACACGTCGCCGCCGCGCGGCGGCAAGGACCCGACCCGGACCACCAAATCGACCAGCGCGTTGCCGGTGTGGATCAACCGCGCGGCCATCATCCGCCCGCCCGCTCGCGCAGCCGCAGCAAGGCGGCGGCCACCGGTTCCAAGTCGAGGCCGTTGACCTGGGCCACAAGCCGGCGCGCCGGCGCCGGGAATCCCTCGGAGCCATGGCAGGCCCCCAGGATCGCGCCGGTCATCGCGGCGATGGTGTCGCAGTCGCCGCCCGCCGATGCCGCCACGCGGACCGCCAGCCAAGGGTCGTCGGCGAAGGCCAACACGCAGGCGAAGGCGGCGGGGACCGACTCCTGGGTCGCCAGCGAGGTCCCGACCAGGTCGCCGACCAACCCGATGGTCTCCAAGACGCTGGTCCGCCCCGGCGCCAAGGCCCCAACCAGCCAATCGATCCGGGTGGCCACGTCGGCCGCCGCCACCCAGTGCCCGAGTCTGGCGGCCGGGCCGGCGGCGGCGGCGCCCTGGCGGACGGCATCGGCCGGCTCCGCCCCGTCGACGGCGGCGCTGACGGCGGCGGCGACGGCCGCGGCGCCGGCCAGGGCGACCGAGGTGTTGTGGGTCACGAAGCTGGCCCGCACCACCGCCTCAAGCAGCGCCGGACCAGGTGGCGAGGCCACCCCGACCGGCGCTATGCGCATGGCGGCGCCGTTGGTGGCCCCGAACCGGCCGGTTTGGTCCGGCGGCTGACCGGCCAGGAGTTCTCGAACGGCCCGGCGGGTCGATGGGCCGAGCAGGTCGAGCGAGCCGCGCCGCCGCATCGATTCCTCCCAGGCCACCAGACGGCTGGCGAACTTCTTCGGATCGATCCGGCCGCCGTCCTCGATCAGCAGTTCGGCCACGATCATGGCCTGGTCGGTGTCGTCGGTGACCGATCCGGCCGCCCGGCCAGGCGCCAGCGGCTGATCGGGCGGCCCCGGCTCGAAACCGGCGAGAACCTCGCCGAAACGGCGCTCGACCTCCGGCCGCGAGAACGCCTGGGTCGGCATGCCTAGCGCGTCGCCGATCGCCAATCCGGTCAAGGCCCCAAGCGCCCGGTCGGCGCGATCAGGTTTCACGCGGCGCGGGGCGGGGCGCACTCCAAGGCCTCGCCCAGGGACACAACCCGGATCAGCGGCTGGTACAAGCCCATGACGTGGAGCGCCTTGGCGTGGGACTGGTCATCGACGCCGGCGCAGGCGTCAGCCACGACCAGCACCTCGGCGCCGCTGTCGGCGGCGGCCAAGGCGGTCGACATGACACAGCAGTCGGTCGACACGCCGGCCAGGACCAGCCGGCCCTCCGGTCCGACCAGGCGGGCCAACTCGGGGGTCCACTTGGAGAAGCTGGCGGCGTCGACGGTGCCGCCCCGCCCGTCCAGGCCGGCGGCTGGGGCGGCGCCGGCGGCCAGCGCGTCGACAATCTGCCAGGCCTTGGCGTGAGATGGTTGCTGGGCGAAGGGC